>NZ_JAPDHR010000014.1:0-99524 GCF_030063005.1 Dehalobacter sp. | reverse complement strand
TGAATCGGCTATTTTTAACAGGTACTATACCTGTTATTCCCAGTATTTTGACAGACTCAATGAAACCCCACTATATTTACTCTGTCAAAGGTTGCATTTACTTTGACCGCTCACCAAATGAAAAAATCCTTCGTCTCTCGTCTCTCGTCTCTCGTGCCAGCCTTTTCCGCCGCACTCCCGGCATTTTTCAGTGTTCCTGGCAGCTAAGGTCTGACCTTCTTTTTTGCGTGTTACCTCAACGAGCCCCAGCCTGGTGCGCCCCACTACTTTACATTTGACCTTATCCTGTTTAAAAGACTTTTCCAGCATTTCCAGCAGCTGATTCCAATCCTCATTTTGTTCCATGTCAATAAAATCGACGATAATAATCCCGCTAAGGTTTCTAAGTCTTATCTGCCTGGATATTTCTGTAGCAGCCTCCATATTCAGACTCTGCAGGGTATGCTGCAGGGAGCTTTCTCCAGTGTATTTTCCGGAGTTGACGTCAATGGCGGTCAGGGCTTCAGTCTGTTCAATCACCAGATAGCCTCCGCTTTCAAGCGGGACCTTGGGTTTTAATGCTTTCAGGATTTCATCACCGATATGATAGCGTTCAAACAAATTCCCTTTAAAGTCAGTCCATATTTTCCCGGAAACTGAGCATCTGACTTCCCGGAGCTTTGTCCGTAGCAGCTCGGCCATTTCCCCGTCATCGGTAATAATCCTGGTTACCTCTTCGTCGATCGTTTCTCTTAACAGACGGGACAATGGGTCGCTGCTGCTGTAAATCAGTCCCTTGCCAGACTTGCTTTTGATTCTTTCCGTTAAGGTCTGATTGATTTCTAAAATCTTTTCAATATCATCAGCCAGTTCTTTTTCCGCAACGCCTTCCGCCATCGTCCGGACAATCAGACCAGCATTCTCAATGCTGAGATTCTGGGCAAGTTGATTAAGACGTTCTCTTTCTGTTTCATCCGTTATTTTACGTGAAATCCCCAAATATCCGCGATTCCCGGGCAAGAGTACCACAAAACGCCCGGGCAGTGAAAGATTGGTCGTAACTCTTGCTCCTTTATTACCGACAGCTTCCCGGGTGACCTGAACAATCACCTCCTGGCCTTCTTTTAAGAGGCTCTCGATCGGTGGCACCGGCGATCCGGGTACATTTTGCACCTGGACATATTCTGGATTGACAATATCCCCTGCATAGAGGAAGGCATTCTTCTCGAGCCCAATATCGATGAAAGCAGCCTGTATGCCTGTAACAATATTACTGACCTTCCCCTTGTAGATATTGCCGGCCAAACGGGATTCTCTTCCGGAATCATCCAGGACTTCTGCCAGTCTGCCTTCTTCCAGTACCGCAGCCCTCATCCGATGATCCTCAGTGGTAATGACAATCTCTTTCAATCTTATCCCTGCTTTCAGGCTTAGTATCAAATCCAAATTTCTAAGATGACACTATATCGTTGCGATCACTTCGAGTGGGTTTCTGAGCATCCCGTCGGACTGTTCGATAAACAGGCCTTCCCTTGTTGTCGTTACGCCTGAAATATCTACCGGAAGTCCTTCCATGTTTTTTAGACTTTCCAGGATTTCAACCGGCCGGACTGAACCAGCGTTTCCGGTAATAATATCCAGGCGCAGTTGTACATGATAATTCTGAGCATCCGCAGAAATAACCCCTTCTTCAGAAATCAGTGTTATGGTTTTAACAAACGGACGAATATTCCGCTCTATTTTTTTGCCCTGCTGATAGCGAATCCCTGTTGCTTCGTCCCTGTTCAGCCAGTTCCGGCAAGCTTTACGGAGTTCTTCTGCCTCGACCGGACGAAGGAGAGGCGCTTCGGTCCGGTATCTGGCAAGATTAATCACAGCCATCAGTGCCTTGCTTCCCTTTACTGCGATCCCAGCGCCTATGATTTTTATGCCCTCGGGCAACTGGCTCTGAAGCCGCTCAACGATATTCCCAATATCACATGCTCCGGCTTCTGTTGCTTCTCCAGCTTCTTCCCGAATAGCGTCCTTTTCTTGTTCTTTATTCTCTTTGACTTCAATATCGACATATTCCTGTTCTCCTTCCACACCGACTGGCAAAGGGGGACCAAAAGCAATCTTCGGATGAGGATTGAATCCTTCGGAAAAAGCCACTTCAATTTGGGCTCTGCGCAGGGCCCTGTCCAACATTCTGGTTAAATCCAGATGCGCAATATACCGGGCTTCACCTTTCTTGGTGTAGGCCAGCCTTATCTTCATCATAACCGCCTCTTTTCCAATCTTTCCAAGATATAAATATCAGAGCTATCTTCCAAAGCTTTGTTGTAAAGCCTTTCTTTATTCCGGCATGTTTGTAAAAAAGCCGAATACATTACTTGTAAACGAGGAGGGATTTCAATGCAATTTTCTTCTGGCGAACAGACGCCGCTAAGATTGCTGGATGAGGCCAACTTCTGGAAACACCAGGAATATGAGCATACGAACGTCATCCGGGAAATCGTGCCGGATCTGGAAAGAAAATTTGTCGAAGAACTTAAAGAATGGGAACAGGCTCTGACAAGGACGCATAGCCAGGTTGTCCAGCTCACTGAAACATTGGTCAGATATGGAAATACGCAACCGGTTGTCGCCGATCAGGCACTTCGTCTGATCAGCTTTTCTCTTGAACAAAGCGGCCGGTTTGTAAAATTCCTTTTTGAAATTCTAGATTTGAGTCAGGCAGTCAAGAAGAATCCGACTGCTGCAGCTGTAATCAAACACATCATCCGTGAATCTGAATATTTCATCGGGATCACCCAGACCATCTGCAGTCAAGGCTAGGTTCTGTATAAAGTTAAAGCGCACTGAATTTTACGGGTCTGGCCAGATCCGGACAGACTCCGCAGTGGCTGCATTTTTCCCGGCAATCAGGTGTGACAGCTTCAGTCAGGGCCTTTTTATATTCTCCAAGCAAGTAGGATTTCTTGACACCTGAGTTCAGATGGTCCCAGGGAAGGATCTCATCCTCTGATATCCGCCTGTTGGCATAGAAATGCGGGTCAATGCCGATTTCCTCCATTCCCTGCTTCCACAGATCATACCGAAAATGCTCACTCCACCCGTCAAATTTGCAACCTGCGTTAACCGCCCATTCCAGTAGCTCCGCAACTTTGCGGTCACCCTTGGCAAATATGGCTTCCAGAAAGCTTGCTTCTACATCGTGGTAGATAAACTTGATCCGGTAATCCCGCAGTTTCTTGCGGAGGTATTCCTGTTTTTCTCTAAGAGTCACCATGGAATCCTGTGCTGCCCATTGAAAAGGCGTATGCGGTTTGGGAACAAACGAACTTGCCGAAACTGTGATCCTGCAGCCGCGTTTCCCAAGTTTTCTGGACAACTCTAGGACTTTTCTGGCCTGTTCGACGATTCCGTCCAAGTCCTCATAGGTTTCGGTCGGTAGTCCAATCATATAATACAGCTTGATACTGCTCCATCCTCCTTTAAAGGATGCTTCTGCCGTCCTTAAAAGATCCTCTTCCGTTACGCCTTTATTGATAACATCCCTTAAGCGCTGGGTTCCGGCTTCCGGTGCAAAGGTCAGTCCGGATTTGCGTACTTTTTGGACCTGTTCGGCAATCTCAACATCAAATGAATCCAGGCGGAGTGAGGGAAGGGATACACTGACCCCTTTGGGTTCCATTTTAGCCATCAGACCTTTAAGGACACCGTTGATGCAAGTATAATCACTGGTCGACAGCGAAACAAGTGAGATTTCTTCATAACCGGTGGCCTTGATGGATTTCTCCGCCTGTTCCAGCAATGCTTCAGGAGACCGTTCCCGAAGCGGCCTGTAGATCATTCCGGCCTGACAAAAGCGGCATCCCCTGGTGCAACCCCTCATGACCTCAAGCATTACCCTGTCATGAATAGCCTCCGTATACGGGACAATCACTTTTTCCGGGAAGTAGGCCGAGCTGAAGTCCCGCAACACCGCCTTTCTGACCGTCTCAGAAATTCCTTCCCTGACTGTGATTTGCTGGATTGAACCATCAGGTTTGTATTCGGCCTCATAAAAACCCGGCACATAGATTCCCTGAATCTGGGCCAGTTCGACCAGAATAGCTTCCTTCAGTTTTCCGTTTTTCCTGGCTTGCTGAATCACGTGAAGAACTGCGGGAAATTGTTCTTCCCCTTCCCCCAGGAAAAAGAAATCTACAAAAGGCGCCAGAGGTTCAGGATTGTAGGCACATGGACCACCGGCAAATATAAAGGGATACGCACCCCCACTTTCCGTCCCGTTTTTTCTGTCTTCGGATTTTAACGGTATCCCGCTGAGCTTTAGGACATTTAATAAATTGGTATAGCTGAGCTCATATTGCAGCGTGAAAGCGACCACATCAAAATCCAGCAGAGGACGAAAAGATTCCAGTGTGTAAAGCGGGATTCCTCCCTGCTTTAACTTTTCTTCCATATCCGGCCATGGAGCAAAGGCCCTTTCACAGAGAAACTCTTCATAAGAATTGATGCGGCCGTACAGGATACGTAACGCAAGATTGGACATGCCGACTTCATATACATCAGGAAAGACAAATGCCACCCGTACATCTGTCTTTTCCCAGTCTTTTTTTACCATATTCCATTCACCACCGACATAACGACCGGGCTTAATCACCTGCGGTAAAATCCGGTCGAGTTTCTGGCGAATCCATTCACGATCCTTCTGATTCATATGTATTTCCCCCTTGAGCCTATTTATCCAGGCAGGTCTTCATAATATATACGCTTTCGGCAGCATAAAGGCTTTGACCTGCCTTTATGCCATCCATGGCATCGTAACACTAGGCCATCCATAGCCCTCGTGTGCCGCGCTCAGCATCCCTGTTCCGCTTGACGTTGTCTATATATTACGGAGACGGATTACTTAATTGTGGATAAATTATTATAGCACAGCACCTTATTCTTAAGCAAAAACCTACCTTCCAGGCGCAGAAGGGCTTTCTTTTTGTCCAGGCCGCCGGCATAACCGGTAAGTTTTCCATTGCCGCCAATCACACGGTGACACGGAATTAAAATGGAGATCGGATTATGCCCGACTGCACTGCCTACCGCCTGAGCGGACATCGTTGTTAACCCCCGGGCCAGAGCAATACGTTGGGCAATTTCCCCGTAAGTTATGACTTTCCCATACGGTATCTGCAGCAGTATCTCCCAGACAGCCTTCTGGAAGTCGGTCCCCACAGGAGCCAGATACAAATCCATTTTGGGAACTGAAATACCTGCCATGATACCTTTCGCATTTCTTTCCGTGCTTGCCGCCTGTTCCTCTTCCCAAGCTTGTCCTTCTTGTCCCGAAAAATAAAAATCCAGCCGCCGACGCAGCGTCTCAAAAACAGGATATTCCCGATTCTCTGTCCATTCGGAAGTAACGGCAGGATAATGCTTCTGGCCAATGAACCATAAACCGCTTAGCTTATCTTGGACTGCCGCAGCTGTCATTTTTCCAAGAGGTGTATTCACAGTGCAGGTATAGGTCATGTTCGTTTTCATGTTGACAGGGTACCAGCTCCCTTCACCTATTTGAATAGCCGGTCTGCCAGTCCAACCCTCTTCGAGCTGAAAAGACAGAGTGACGAATTCTCAGATAGGATAATATAATACAGTAATTGCTCGTATGAAAGCAAGCGAAAAGAAGTATTGGAGGGGAAATTATGTTCAAATACGCCGATGCGCTGTTATTTCCAGTAGAAGTCAATTATCCAGACCCGCAGTTCGGCCGGATCATGCTGGAACATTACGGCGGGAAAGATAGCGAGTTCTCCGCAGCCACCCAGTATATGAATCACCGTGCTAATATGCCCAACCACTTTGTAAGGGAGTTATTGGGTCTTATCGCAGCAGAAGAACATAGCCATATGGAGATGATTGCTGAGGCGATTAACAGACTTGGAGGACCACCACTTTGCTACGTCAATTCCGAGGGTATACCCTGGGACCTGACCTATGTCGATCAAAGCCTTGATCCTGTTGCGATGCTGCAGGCCGATGCTGAAGCTGAGATCCGCGCAAAAATGCTTTATGACACACATTTGACAATGACCAGCGATCCTGGTCTGAAAAAGATGATTCGCTTTCTGGGTGACAGAGAAGATGTCCACAAACACCTTTTTGAAAAGTCCCAAGCTATGATCCTTCAGGGTGCTGCCCCAGGAAGTTTTAGCACATTAATCAGGGAATATCGAATGAGCTTCCCAGTCTGAATGCTTCTCTATATTTACCGGTGCATGATATTTACATGCTTTTGGATCATTACCACAGTATTCCATTCTATATGATCTTTTTTTATTCTTCTTTTAATTTTCCGACCATGCAATTGAGTCCAAAATCCATCATGCCCTGGATAACTTCAGTCTCACTTAGCATTCTTTCGATCTTATCGTCTTTACCCATTACACTGACGAGACTGAAATGATCAGCAGAAAACTTATCAATAATCTGTTTAAGCGCAGTGTCCCTACTTACCGCGAGACTCCTTCCAGGCATCAGCCCCTGCGCCAAAAGACGCTCTTTCTTGCGGCAGAGCTGCTTTAAAAAAACAATTCTGGCATTGTCCAGCTCTTTGCCGCTGCCAATCCAGAAAAAGATGCCAAGAACAATAAAAAGAATCGGTTCATAAATATAGAAGCCCATTCCCTGCATCAGGAAACCAGCAAAAACAAAAGCACCCCCAAGGCATTTACCGGCTGCCGCCAGGAACCGGGTGGTCGGGACAAAACCAAAAGACCCCGCCAGCAGGCCACGGACAATTCTACCACCGTCAAGCGGCAGAACAGGAAGCAGGTTAAAGGCTGCCAGCCAGAAATTTGTTTTGGCAAATTCCAACGCCCATGCTCCGCTTAAGATTCCGTTTTCACGAAGAATCTGAATAAAAAAGAACAACACGACATTGACGGCCGGACCAGCAAAAGCAATAATTGTCTCCTCCTTCTTTTTCCCTTCAAAACTGTCGTCAAGAACGGCCGTCCCCCCATAGGGATAGAGCTCGATACTCCTACACCTGATCCCGTAACCTCTTGCAGCAAGTATATGACAGGCTTCATGAACAATAACCAGACTAAAGACTAGAAGCGCCCTGACAACCTGACCAGCAAGCATACATAGGATTAACAGGATGATAAAGGTCGGGTGAACTTTAACTTTCATCTTGATCCCCCTCTGTCCCCATCCCTAGCAGATCGATTAAAAAGTATTAAGTACAATCGGGATTTTTGAATTTATATACTAGTTCTGAATTAGGTATGTCAAGGGGTCGACCGGCTGACCGTCTTTTTGCAGTTCTAGGTAGAGCCAGGGTTTTTCCTGTGCTGAACTGACTCCGACTGTCCCCAATTTTTTCCCCATCGAAACAGGTTCACCCCGTTCAACATTAATATCGCCAAAATTCCCCAAAAGGCCTTCCCAGCCATTGCCAAAGTTGATCCGTATCACTTTTCCGAGTTTTTTATTTTCACTGACTTCGAGTACAACTCCTTCCTGGGGGCAGAGCACAGCAGTCCCCAGCGCACTTTCAATTTCAATTCCGCTGCTGATCGTCCCATCCTCATCTGTACTCTCAAACGCTACCTTGACAGCTCCGGCTACAGGTGGATAAAAAATCTCTTCTTTTACAGAATTCACCGGCAGGCTTTCAGAGTTCTGAAGGCCTATTGCTTCTTTTGCCATCGTGTTTAATGCCACATAGATATTTCCACTGCTCATACCGCCTTGATAAACAGCATAGACACCTTTGGAAACAAAGTCCTCTCCGCTGGCACTGAAAACAATCGTTAAAAACAAAAAAGCCGAAAGAAGTACTCTTTTCTGACTGCCGTTCCAATCGGCCAAAAGACCTCCGGAAGGTTTTTTATTGAAATAAGTCCGATGATCTTTCCAGTCGCTCCTGACATATTCCTGATCATCCCTGTAACCACGTCCGATCTCCCGGGCAGCCTTTTCAAATTCCCAGTCATCCCAGCGCTCAAACGGATCCATTCATCCACCGCCTTATAAAGGTTTTCCTTCAGGGAGACAACCCTAATAAAGAATATGAACAAATACGCAAAAAAGAACATCTTCCTGACGAAAATGTTCTTTTAGAAATTTCTTTACAGATTTGAATAATGGCTTGTAAACTTTTATCGTTGAAGATGTCAGAACATTCGTCGTTCTCCTCTGCGACTTACGCTTAAGACAAGCCCGACCGCTAGCATATTTGCCCACATCGAGCTGCCGCCGGAAGTAATAAACGGCAGAGGAATTCCGGTGACAGGCATGATTCCTGAAGCCATCCCAACATTGATGAAAACATGGAAAACAATCATTGCTACGACTCCGGAGACAATCAGGACCCCATACCTGTCTCTCGATTTGGTGGCTACGGTAACCATCCGCAAAAGCAGGATGCAGAATATAAACAACAGTATCGATGTTCCGATAAAGCCAAATTCCTCGCCCACAACTGAAAAAATAAAGTCTGTATGATGCTCAGGTAAAAAATTATATTGGGCCTGGGTGCCTTGCTGGTACCCTTTGCCCCAAATGCCTCCGGAACCTATGGCCCAAACCGACTGAATAACATGATATCCATCCCCTGAAGTATCCTTGGCGGGATCCAGAAAAGCAATAAACCGGTTAATCTGATAATCTTTCAAAGGCAACGGCAATCCTTCCAGAAATTTCAGCGGTCCGGGAAGGTTCGTGGCTAAGTGCAATGCAACAGCACCAATGGCCGCCCCAATGCAGCCGACAATCACCGCCCCAAATTTAATCGGATTCGCTCCGGCAACAAACATCATTCCAATAAAAATCGCCCCGAACACCATCGCAGTCCCCAAATCAGGCTGAAGAAATATTAATAAAGTAGGCGGCAGTACAAACAGCAGGGGTAGAATAAAATCCTTTACATTATTCAGCTTTCCTTCCCTCTCATTGAGAAAGCTGGCAAACGTAACAATCAGCAGCACTTTGGCAAATTCCGAGGGCTGAATGCTTTGCGTAGAGGTGATAGGTATCCAGCGCTGCGCACCCTTCGCTTCAGAACCAAAAGCAAAAACGAGAAGAAGCAGGAATATATTGAAAGCGTAGATCCAGATACCGATCTTTTTATAGTTTTCATAATCAGTAAACGCAACAATGACTGCAAGAACAATTCCTGTAGCGATCCAGACCACCTGAGTTTTCACATAATGATACGGGTCTGACGCCATAACATTGATGGAAGCCGTGCTTAAGATCAGCAGGCTCGCCCCTAAAAGCAGTACAACTGCCAGGACCATTCCAAGATCGAGACCTCTGATAAAATTCCAATTTCTTTCTTTTATCATACAATACTCCATATATCGGCTGCTACCAAAGATTATATCACAGATCTCTCCGTTCACAATGATAACTTGACAAGTATGGGTTTTTTCTTACTAAAATACGTTGAACATCTTCATCCCGGCCCGACTCCAGCCGTCCAGGCTTACGAGACAAACCTCATATAGACAGCCTGTCCTAAATTCGAATGCGCATTCAAAATCGCCTCCGGGGGCGAATTTGGGACAGGCCTGATCCCCATACATCGATGTAAAGTCTTGTTCACAAAAAAAGAAGCTTAATGCTTCCTTTTTGTTTGACTTGAGCGATTTACTCACGAAATCGACTGTGTTCTCTCCATATAGTCCCTTCTAATTTTCTTTACAGGAACACTGGCCATCAGCGCGACTTCCCTCTCATCTTGATTCAGGTATACCTCCAACCCCTCTTCGTTGATCACCATATAATTCGATATCACCTTGACCAGATCTTCTTTTAAGCGATTCATCAGGTAGGGCGATATCGTGGCACGGTCATGAACCAGAACCAGCCGCAGCCGATCTTTGGCCTGACTACGGCTTCCGGAATTGTCCTTGCCCAGCACACGATATAATAATTCCCACAACATAATTACCTCCCCCCAGTGCAGGGCTAGCGTATGCCAACTAAATTTTTCAGTTTATCCATCAGGGAATTCGATACATCCAGATTCATTAATGGGACTTCTTCGCCTCTTACCCTCTGTGCAATCCTCCGGTAAGCTTCGCCCGCTTTGGAAACGCCGTCCATGACTGCGGGTTCTCCTCTGTTGGTCGATACAATAATCTTCTCGTCCTCCGGTACCACACCAAGAAGATCAATAGCCAGGATATCAACGATATCCTCAATGTCCATCATGTCCCCTTGTTTAACCATCCGTGGTCTGATTCTATTAATAATTAGTTTTGGATTACGCAGATCCGAACTTTCCAATAGTCCGATAATTCTGTCGGCATCGCGGACAGCACTGACCTCCGGCGTCGTAACGACAATTGCTTTGTCCGCACCGGCGATTGCATTGTAAAAGCCTTGCTCAATCCCAGCCGGACAATCGATCAGCGTATAATCAAATTCTTCACGGAGCTCTTCGCAGAGAACCTCCATCTCGTCGGGGCTTACTGCTGTTTTGTCTTTCGTCTGAGCAGCCGGAAGCAGATGCAGGCTGTTGAACCGCTTGTCCTTAATGAGTGCTTGTTTGATCCTGCAGCTGCCGCTTGTAACATCGACAATATCATAGACGATCCTATTCTCGAGGCCCATAACAACATCAAGATTGCGAAGGCCGATATCCGTGTCGACCAATACAACTTTAAATCCGGCAAAAGCCAGGGCTGTCCCCAAATTTGCTGTTGTAGTAGTTTTCCCTACGCCACCTTTCCCTGAAGTTACTACAATTGTTTCACCCATAACCAAGCCTGCCTTTCATCATAAATGATTAATGCATTGTCTTACATTTTAGTTATAATTTCCCATTTCCAAGTAAAAAATAAATCCCCTCTTCAGAATTCCAACCAGTACCTTGTTAGCCCAGCGTGAGCTTTGATCTGTTTCTGTGTAAGAAGATTCTACAATCCCGTTTGCTTTTCCTTTCGCAAAGAGAAAAAACCGAGGATCAAATTCCCCGGTATTTCTTATTTATATGACTATTTCCAGCCAAAATAATATTTAAACGCTGCTTTCGCGACATAACCCGATGTTTCACTGCCGTGTCCGCCATATTCCACCACGCCGGCAAACGCGATCTGGGGATTGTCATACGGTGCAAACGCGACAAACATTCCGTTATAAGCTTCTTCTTTGGACGTTCCCTTCGAACCGATCTGGGCCGTACCGGTCTTACCGCCGCCGGTGAACTCCGGTATATCTCTGAAAAGCCAGGCCGCTGTCCCCCCACCGCTCGTTACTTCCGACATTGCTTTTTTGATCGTTTCAATATTTTGTTGGGAAACAGAAACTTCGTTTAGAACTTCCGGCTGGTTCTGCTGGACGATTTTCCCGGTCACAGGGTCAAGAATCTTGTCCACAACATAAGGCTTGTAATGTTTTCCGCCATTGACAATGGTCGCGACATAGTTAGCCATCTGAAGAATTGAATAGTGGTTTGCGCCTTGACCAATCGAACTATTATAACTGTCGTACAACCGCCAGTTTACATACTCATTAATGTTATTTTTATATTCCTGTTCGGCCTGAGCAATTTCATCTTCTTTATCATGCTGAAGCTTATTTTTCTCATCCTGATCTTTTGCACTGGCCAGAAGCTGCGCATATTTATCCCCAATTTCCTGAAGCTTTTCTTCTCTTTTTTTATCGTAATAAGGTTTATAATAAGATTTCTTCCAGGCTGGAGAAGGCACATTCCCTTCCGCTTCATACGGTAAATCAACACCGCTGTTAACACCTAAGCCAAATTCATTGGCAATTTTTTTGATCAGCTCAGGATTTTTTTCAAAAACCCTGCGGCCAATAATTTGAAAATAGATATTGGAAGAATGTGCAAGGCCGCTATAAAGGTTCACCCTGCCAAAATTATTTCCACCCCACTCGGCAACCCCTGCACTTTGCACATCCGGGGACCCCAGCGAAGACAAGGTATCCATGAAAGTATCGTCCGGCGTAACAACACCAGCTTCCAGAGCAGCCATTCCCGTAATCATCTTAAAAGTCGAACCGGGAGGATACGTACCGGTCAGCGCCCGGTTAAATGACGCGGCATCTTCACTGCTGAAATACTTTTGAGCAGTTTCCTCCGAAATTGTCCCGATCAGGTCATTCGGATCCATGAAAGGACGGGAAGCCATGGCCAGTATTTTGCCTGTATTAACATCGATGACTACCGCCGCGCCGGCCTGGGCATCAGGATGGGTCTTCTGAATATCCTTGATCACTCTGTCCAGTTCGTTCTCCACGACACGCTGCATCTTGCTGTCTAAGGTCAGCTGCAGGGTATAACCCGCCTGGGCTTCCTGGAGCGTTTCTTTGTCGATCGGCCTCGCGTTGCTGTCGACGCTGACAATTTCTACACCATGACTGCCGCGCAGCCAGGTATCGTAACTTTTTTCCACACCCATTTTCCCTACAAGGTCACCCTGAGTGTAGCGATATTCATCATCATTGGACTCTGCCTGCTCATTGAATTGTTCAATTTCACTCTCGCTTATTTCCCGAACATAGCCTAAGATCTGACCAAGCAGTGTCTTTTGCGGATAAACCCTTTCCGCTATCGGTTCAATGCTGACGCCGGGCAGCTCATTGCTGTGCTCGGCGATAATCGCCTGTAGTTCTTTCGGTATATCTTCCAGAATGACAACCGTCTTGTAGCTCTTCCACTGCTGGTTACGAATCATCACCAAAAGATCCTCGGTAATCAATTCTACCGATTGGTTCGGATAAGGCCAGTACGGTTTAATATATTCTGCGAGATTAGCAACAACATCTTTCCAGTTGGTGTTCACTTTCTGCAGGTCCGTCCAGTCCAGGGTCAGCGCAAACTTCGGCACGCTTTGGGCCAAAACGATATTGTTGCTGTCCACAATCTCCCCGCGGACTGCGGACGTCGTGACCGTTTTCATCACATTACCGGCAGCCAGATCCGAATAATAGGACGCTTTGGCAATCTGCAGCCACCATAGATTAAATCCTAAAATTAAAAAAAGAAGAACGACAACCACACTGAGCCAGGTTAATCGCCTCTGATAGGGTTGTCTCTCCCTTTCTTCCATCGTGTTCATCTCCTATTAAGCAATCATGTTTAACCAACACTATAATTGTTGTTCGATCTTCTTTTTAGGCTGCAAAATTCCTTCTGTAAAAGACTTGTGGACGAAGGGATAGGTAAGCGGAACCAATAGGCAGTTGTAGAAAGAAATGCCCAGAATGACCTTTACAGCATCGCCGAGGTACCAGTTAAGTCCAGCGGTGGTTGCAATCAAGGCCATCAGGGTCTGCCCGAGAACCGTTACGATAAAGACGAGTACCATGGTAAGCGGAATGTTTTCTCTGTACCAGCGCTGCTGAAGCATACTGATCAGCAGTGCAACGACAGCTAAAATGATCGCATAGAGTCCGATATACCTTCCGAGATAGAAATCCACAATCAGGCCGATCACAAACCCATACACAATTCCCTGAGCCGGTCGGTGGTGCAGAGCGATATAAATAACCCAGAGCATGGCCAAATCAGGTTTTATGCCGGCCCATGACCAATAATGGAAGATTGTCCCCGGGAGGATGAGACAGACAATAAGAATCAGTAACATTACGATAAAACGTTTCATCGACTGCCCTCCGGAATGCTCACTACATAGACTTCCTCCAGAGAATCAAAATCAACAATGGGTTCGATCGAGGCTACCTTCAGCAAGCCTTTCGCATCAATTTTAATCTCGGTAACAACACCAATCGGAATGTCCTTGGGATAGACCTCTCCTAAACCCGAAGTATATACCAAATCTCCTGCATTGACTTCATCGTCCTGCCGGAAATTCATTTCGAGTTCTCCTGAGGAATTCAGCCTGGTGTTTTTCTTATACGTACCTTTGACAATCCCAAAAATTGCCTCACCTTTATTACCCCTGGCAAAGGCGCCAACCTGTCCCTCTCCGTCGAGTAGCAGTAAAACATCCGAGGTCTTCGGGGTGACAGAAATGACTTTCCCGACCAGACCCAGATTGGCAACAACAGGATTACCCACTTTTACGCCGTGATCACTGCCTTTATTGACGGTGACTGTCTGATACCAGGCTGAAGGATTACGGTTTATAATGGTGGCTCCAATTTTCTCATAGCTCTCCAGCGAGGGACTTTGAAAAACAGCATCAAGTTCCTGATAGCGCAGGGCAGCCAGTACCTGTTGTTTGAGCTGAAGATTGTCTCCCGTGAGCGTTTCTACCTGTTTACGAAGTTCCTCATTTTCTGCTTTGACAGTCCGAAAACTGAAAATCGCCCGAAAATTATCTTTAATCCCATCTCCCAGATTCCAAATCGCACTTTCTATCGGTGAAAGTACTCTTTGCATGGCGTTCCCGACAGGGTTCGGAGACTGACTGCCGAGTCCGGTCAAATGGATCGTCGTCAAAGTGATCAGCAGAACAGCAAAAACGAGAACGGCTATACCCATGGGATTTATTTTTTTCCCCACCGATTTCTCCTCCCGCTTTTAATTCTTCTGCATAGCGGCAATCCTTCTTAGAATTTCCTCATTCTCAAGCACTTTACCGGTACCCAGTGCAACGCAGGAAAGCGGATCCTCAGCAAGGTGGACGGGTATCCCTGTCTGATCGGCAATTAGCCTGTCCAGATTTCTTAACAGTGATCCGCCTCCCGCCATAATAATGCCTCTGTCCATGATATCTGCCGCCAGTTCCGGAGGTGTTTTCTCAAGGCAGTTCTTTACCGCATCAACAATAGCATTTACCGGCTCATTTAAGGCTTCAACAATTTCTTCGGAAGTAATCTCAACGTTCTTGGGGAGACCTGTCAGGAGATCGCGTCCTTTGATGGCATACGTCAAACCTTTTTCCGGCATATAGGCCGCTCCGATCTCCATTTTGATGTTCTCAGCCGACTGATAACCGACGGAGAGGTTATAAGTTTTCTTGATATACGCAATAATGGCATCATCCATCTCATCTCCGGCTACCCGGATCGAGCCGGCTGTAACGATGCCTCCCATCGAGATCACGGCGACTTCAGTTGTGCCTCCGCCGATATCGACAATCATATTGCCGGTAGGATCACTCACGGGCAGGCCTGCTCCGATGGCGGCAGCCATTGGCTCTTCCATAATGATCGGATCTTTTGCTCCGGCTGCAAGAGCTGCTTCCTTGACAGCTCTTTTTTCAACTGCGGTAACTCCGGACGGCACACAAATGACGACCCGGGGCCGCGCAAATAAGAATTTTGATCCTAAAGCCCTGTTGATAAAATATTTAAGCATTTTTTGAGTAACATTGAAATCCGAGATTACGCCGTCTTTCAACGGTCTGATGGCAACAATATTTCCCGGAGTTCTTCCGATCATCTCCTTGGCTCTGTCTCCAACCGCCAGAGGCTCGTTCTTCTCTATATCCATAGCAACCACTGAAGGCTCCCGTACTATGATTCCTTTGCCTTTCATATGTACAAGGGTATTGGCGGTTCCCAGATCGATTCCGAGGTCCTTGGAAAAAACCATGTTTTGTAAATCTCCCTTCAAGATAAATCATTTCAAATTTCAAGTGATGCCTGGCAGTCTTTTCTCAGTCTCCCACAAAGTGGAATTTTTCATACCATATTTCGTATTGCTATGGCATCGTTTTATTATATCATTTTTTTGCATCAAATTAATGAATATTTCCTATTTTTCAATATTTTTTTATATTTGTGGTGATCTTTCGACAGTGGTACTGTTAGGCTAAAGGTCGGGCTAGATGATCCCCTGTTCTTTCAGGCTGACATACTTTTTATCCCCAATGATGATATGATCCAATACCTCAATCCCTAATATTTTTCCGCCTTCGGCAAGCCTTTTGGTAATATCAAGGTCTTCCCTGCTGGGCGAAGGATCGCCGCTCGGATGATTATGCAGCAAAATAATTGTATTCGTGTTACGCCGGATGGCATCCTTAAAACACTCCCTGGGATGCACAATGGATGAATTGAGAGACCCGACCGATACAGGACTTATGCCCAGTACATTGTTCCGGGTGCTTAAGTGTATGATCCTGAAGTGTTCCCGGTCGAGCTTCCGCATCTCCTCCATGACCAGATCGGCCGCGTCTGATGGCGTGTTGATCACCGGGCGTGACATGGGATCAGCGCAGACACTCCGTTTGCCGATTTCCAAGGCTGCCTTGACTTGAGCCGCTTTGGCTGGTCCTATGCCGTGAACCTGTTTTAATTCATCAACAGATAATCTGGCCAGGCCAGTCAGTCCGCCCGTTTCCGTCAAGATTCGTTCAGATAGTTCCAGGACATTTTCCCCTCTTGAACCGGTTCTCAGCAGTATCGCCAGTATTTCTTTGGTGGATAGGTTTTCCGAACCATGCTGATGAAGACGTTCCCTTGGTTTTAAATCTTCAGGCAAGTCCTTTAGCCGGCGGTAATTCATCTCTTTTTCCTCGTATTTTAAGGTACCTTTTATTTTTTAGGGGAAATCCCCTTATCCTCAAGCTTTCGCACCAGAAGCTCCATCGGCAGTCCAACCACATTCGACCAGGAACCACTGACTGCTGTCACAAACCCGCCAGCTCCGCCCTGAATCCCGTAAGCGGCGGCTTTATCCATCGGTTCCCCTGTCATAATATAATCCTTGATTTCCTGAACCTTCAGCTCCCGAAAAGACACAGTTGTAATCTCAACAGCAGTCTCTACGCTGATCTGCCGAACCTTGTCCATTGCGGCTAACGCAATTGCGGTCATCACCCGGTGTGTTTTTCCGCTTAAGTTAAGAAGCATTCGTTCCGCTTCCTCCTCGTCAGCAGGCTTTCCGAGCACAATATGGTCCAGCACCACAAGGGTATCGGCGCCTAAAACCAAATCATCGGCCGAACCGCTTAAATCAAGCCACGCTTCAAATCCGGAAAGTGCCTTGCGTCTGGCAAGATCCTGTACGCCTGTCTCAGGCCAAACATCCGGTGGAAGAACTTCGTCGACCGGAGCACTGACAAGTCTGAAGTCATATCCCCATTCCTCCAGAAGCTCACGCCTCCGCGGCGAAGCCGAAGCCAAAATCAACATCATTCTGTCACATCCTAAGCATCTTTCTATTCCTTCAAAATCATCTACATCGCTATAAACAATTAATACTTACGAAGCCCTCCTGCCCGAACTTATGATCAGTCTATGGGCCACCGTTCCGCTGTGAACGGAGCATGAATGAAGTAAATATTTAACAAGCCAGGGTCATCGTCCCCCGGCTGTTAAGTCTTCTATTAGTCTAGCACTATTCCCTTTTTTTGACAAGTCTAGCGTGTATTGGCACTTTTGCGACAAAAATGCAAAAGTCTATGCCTTGCCCTGAGAGCTCAAGATAACCAGATAGAGCGCATCGAGCAGCGCTTTGGCGCTGGCCTTAATAATATTGCTGGATACCCCGATCGTTCCCCAGGTATTGACGCCATGCTTTGTTTCAACCACAACCCGGACAACTGAACCTGTGCCCCGGGAACCGTCAAGAACCCTAACTTTATAGTCCGTCAGCTCACTCTCTTCAATAGCCGGGAAAAAGGCACCCAAAGTGCTTCTGAGAGCTTGGTCAAGTGCATGAACCGGCCCGTCTCCCTCGGCTGCAATATGAACCTGCTTGTCTCCGACCTGCACTTTCACAACCGCTACAGAGTCGAGCTCACCGCGCAGCGGATCACTCCAAACGTGATAGTCTTCGAGTGTAAACGGCTGTTCGTATTTGCCGAGGATCTCCAGTAATAGCAGATCCAGGCTTCCCTCTGCCGTCTCATACTGGAATCCTTCGTTTTCGGCATTCTTAATTCTTTCCATCGCCAGTTCCACGAGCGGATCATCTTTTTCAATCTCAGGTTTGAACCGGCGCATTTTCAAGCACAAATTTGCTTTTCCGGATTGATCGGAGATCAGAACCCGGCGTTCATTCCCGACCGAAGCAGGGTCAATGTGCTCAAAGGTTTTGTTATTCTTCATGACCGCGTCGACATGCATACCCGCTTTATGAGCAAAAGCGCTTCTGCCCACAAACGGCTGTTTCTCATCAAACGGATAATTGGCGAGTTCCGCCACATACCTGCTTAAATAAGAAATATTGTGCAGAACATCAGGTTCAAGCAGTTGATAACCTAATTTCAGCTGCAGCCAGGGTATCAGCGTGCTTAAATTCGCATTGCCGCAGCGTTCCCCGAAGCCGTTCCAGGTTCCCTGGATCTGATCCACTCCTGCCTCAACAGCCGCCAACGTATTTACGACAGCCAGCCCTCCATCATTGTGAGTATGAATACCGAGTACGGCAGGGGAAAGCTCCTGCCTGACAACTTGCACCCCGTTCGTGATCTCCCTGGTATAGGTACCGCCATTCGTGTCGCAGAGGACAAGTCCTTTCGCTCCGCCAAGCATGGCGGCTTCCAGACAGCTTAACGCAAACGCAGGGTCGTCCTGCCAACCGTCAAAATAGTGTTCTGCATCAAAGAAGACTTCCTTGCCGGCTTTCACAAGATATTCAACAGATTCTCTGATGATTCTTAAGTTTTCCTGCGGGTTTGTTCTTAAGACCGTTTCAACATGAAGTTTCCATGTCTTCCCAAAGATCGTCAGGGTATTCGCTCCGGAAGCAATCAGTCCGTTCAATGAATCACTTTTTTCCGGAGATTCGCCGACCCTGCAGGTGCTGCCGAATGCAACGACCCTCGTCCGGAAACGCCAGTCCTGACTTTCGGCAGAATCCGCCCAGGAGGCCATCGCACGGTAAAACTCATCATCTTTGGGATTCGCACCCGGCCAGCCGGCTTCCACATAGTCGATGCCGGCTTCAATCATTTTCTGCATATAGAAAAGTTTATCTTTGGCTGAGAAGTGAACGCCTTCTCCCTGAGCTCCGTCCCTCAGCGTCGTGTCGTAAATTGAAATACGCTTGTCTGCCATTCTCTTCCCTCCCAAAAGCTCTCTGTGCATCTTAAAAATTGCTTAAAAATGTTTAATAATTCATTTTACCTTTAAATACAAAATTAATAAAGCCTTAATCCATTTCAGAATAGAAAAAGAAGGCATCCAGCGTTAGCGTATCTGGAATACCTTCCTTCATGTACAAATGATCGATTCTAGGTTCTAAGCCATTTTTCCGCCCAGATTGAATGTCAGCACTTCAAGGTTTACAGACAAATCCACATTTCTGAGTTCTACAGTGGGAGGAACATTTAAAACGACAGGTGCAAAATTCAAAATGGCCTGGACTCCGCCTTTAACAAGTTTATCGGCAATTTCCTGGGCTGCAGATGCCGGGACAGTTATTGCCCCGATCTGGATCTGGTTTTGGGCGACGACTTCTTCCATCGTTTCAATCGGTAATACTTCGATATCGTTAATCTTCATCCCAGTTTTTTGGGGATCATTGTCAAAAATATTAATGATCGAAAATCCGCGTTCTTTAAAACCCTTATACGTACTCAGGGCGAGTCCGAGGTTGCCCAATCCTACGAGGCAAACGCTCCACTCATTGCTCAGACCCATGATCCGAAGAATATTTTTATGCAAGTCTTTAACATTGTAACCTACTCCGCGAATCCCAAACTCCCCAAAATAAGCAAGGTCTTTACGAACCTGAGCAGGACTTACGCCTACTCCTTCAGCAATATCACCTGAAGAAATCGTTATGATTCCTTTGCGGTCTATCTCTGTCAAATAACGAGAATATACGGAAAGCCGTATAATCGTTGCTTCAGGAATTTTCAAGGTTTTCAAATCCAAATCCCCCATTTCGTCTACTTCAAAGATAAGTTAATTATATCACTACCTAAAGAAAATGCAATTAAACCGAAGGAAATGCAAGATATTACTGTTTAATCGTGTTTTTTGACCCTACCCAAAATAATCAGGGATTCTGTTCAAAATACTTGTAAGTAACCCATTTATACTCAGCAAAGACTTGAAGAAGCTGCTGATTATACTTATATTGAAGATTCCCCTGACCATCCAGGGAAGCATTAAGGGCGCTCAAATTATCCTGCAAATGCCTGAAATCTTCCGGATAATCGCTGTCTTTAACATCCTGAATTTTCTCTGCGGCATCAGTTTGACCATTGTCTTGTCCAAGACCTGCACATAATGAATTCGCCAGCTCGAGGATTTCCAGAACCGTTTCCGTTTCACTGCCGCTGACCTTATAGTGCAAAGCAGGATACGTCACTTCCCTGACCCATGAATCAATACCGTTTTCCAATAAGCCCTGGTAACAAAAAAACGCCTCTTCATCGGCGCCAAAGGCACCCACCGCAACCTGATAAGGCTCCTTACTGATGATCACGGCCTGCCAACCCTTGTTATGCAAATTCTGCAGCAATGCTTCGGCATTTTCTTTATCCTTATAAACACCGATTTGACAGGTCCAAAGTTTGATTTCCGGCAAGTTGAGAATCTCACTGTTTGTTTCTGACGGGTTTTCTGAGGTAACGGCGGTCTCTGCGGAAACAAGCCCGACAAACATCTTTCCAGTATACCATACAAACCAGCCGACAGCGGATAATCCTAGTATTACCATTATGATTGAAATCAAAACACCTGATCTAAATTTTTTTCCCATCAGGCAACTCCTTCAAATCATTCTATTCCGATCATATGAAGGAGCGGCAATAATTAGTACATGGTATATGATCAGCGCTTAAATATTTTGAAAATAAAATAAATTTTAGTTCCATAATATGTTATAATATTTTCTGGAAAAATAAGTATCCCAATAAGGAAGGATATGCCGGTATGGAAGAATATTTGATTCTTGCAGTGGATGATCAGGACTTTAATCTTATTTTTCTTAAAAAAACTTTAGCCGAATATCAGTTTATCTCTGCCAGAAACGGCAGACAAGCCCTGGAATTGCTAAGAAGGTACTCTCCTGACCTGATCCTGCTGGATATCGTGATGCCGGAAATGGATGGTTATGAAGTTCTCAAACAGCTAAAATACGATGAACGGACCAGGAACATCCCCGTTATTTTCCTGACAAGCCTTGACTCCATTGAAGATGAAGAAAAAGGGCTTAATTTGGGTGCTGTAGATTATATCACCAAACCTTTTAAGCCAACAATTATTCAGGCCCGGGTCAAGAACACTTTACGGTTCATTCATCAGCAAAAACTCCTGGAGAGAATGTCTCACCTGGATGGTCTTACCGAGATCCCAAACCGGCGATTTTTTGAAGAAAAACTTACTGCCGAATTTGGCTTTGCAGCCACCAACAAGCGTCCGCTTTCGCTGATCATGATTGATGTTGATTTCTTTAAGAAATTCAACGATCAGCATGGGCACTCCAAAGGCGATGAAGCGCTTGTTAAAGTTGCCCAGATCATCCGCTCATGCTTGAATGAACCTCACGAATTTCTGGCCAGGTATGGCGGAGAGGAATTTGTCGTGATTCTTCCGGATACGGATGCGGCTGCCGGAAGTGAAATCGCCGAAAAAATACGTTACCATGTCAGTATATCCCAACTGTTCAACAATCCCGCCGGCAGCCACGCTGCTCTGACCGTCAGTGTGGGCGGATACAGTATGATACCGGCCAATTACGAATGCTGCCACAGCATATTGGAAAAAGCCGATGCCTGCTTGTACCAAGCCAAAAAACACGGCAGAAATTGCGTGGAGTGGGATTATTCCTGATGCGTATAATGATCCAGTAAAAATTTTCTTACCCCGGAGATCATGTACAAGGAGCCGGTGACACAAAGCAGATCACCCGGCTTCATTTTTTCAAGCCCTTTTCTTACTGCTCCCGCAGGATCTTCAACCGTCGATACGTTTTCCTGCACTAGATACTTCTCCGCGATTCTGGCTACATACTCCCAGTCACCAGCCCTTGGGGAATCCGGCTTGGTCACGATGATTTCATCGGCCAGCGGTGCGATAATCTCAACGGCTTTTTCTATTTCTTTGTCCCTGAGCATGCCAAGACAAAGCAACAGCCTGTTTCTTTTCAAAGGTCCGCCGGCGTACTGCTGCAGCGCCTTAGCCAGAGACATCATCCCATCGGCATTATGTGCCCCGTCCAGAAGAACTCTCGGGCTCTGCAGCAAGAGTTCCAGTCTGCCCGGCCAGCGGACTGCTTTGAGACCTTCCCTGACGGCACTTTCAGATATATTCAGGGAATACGTTCCAACCAATACTTCACAGACAGCTAGTGCAGCCGCTGCATTGGTAAACTGGTGTTCCCCAAGAAGCGCGAGCTCCAGATCCGGATAAGACCAGTACAAGCCTTCATAGCCAAAACGCTGCGAAGCATCGCCCGGGTGCCGCCAATGTACATCGCGGCCTACCTCAATCATCCTGGATCCTTTTTGGGCAGCCCGGTCCTCGATGACCTTCAGAACTTCCGGCTTGTCCGAGGAAGTGACCACTGGAACGCCATCCTTAATAATGCCGGCCTTGACCCCAGTAATTGCTTGAAGCGTATCTCCAAGATAATCCATATGATCCATGCCAATACTGGTCAGCACAGATATTAAAGGGGTAACGACGTTGGTGGAATCAATTTCACCGCCGAGACCGACCTCCAGAAGGACCAGATCGGGTTGTTTTTCAGCAAAATAACACAGGGCCAGCGCCGTACAAACTTCAAATTCGGTCGGATGTTCAATCCCGAGACGCTCCATTTCCTCCAGATGGGGTTTTAGCTTATTGATCCCTGAAACCACATCTTCCGGCGAGATCATCTCTCCGTTTATCGTGATTCTTTCCCGGAAATCATGAAGGTGGGGGGATGTAAACATTCCCGCGCGATAACCGGCCTGCGTCATAATCGACTGAAGCATTGCCGTCGTCGATCCTTTCCCGTTGGTGCCGCCGATATGAATCACTTTCAATTTCTTTTCCGGGTGATCCAGACGATCCAGCAAAGCCTTAATCCGCTCCAGTCCGAGGTTAATACCGAACTTTGTCAGATTCTTAATATATTCCAATGTCTTTTCGTATTCCGTCATTATCCTTAATCCTTTGCAGATTTATTCAAGCTCTTCGCTTAAATCGGATAATCTGAGTTTTAGAGAACGCATTCTGACCATGATATCATCCAGTTTCTCTTTTTCCTTTTGAACGACCTCTTCCGGCGCTTTCGAGGTAAACCCTGGGTTGCCGAGCTTGTCTTCCAGCCTTTTCTGTTCCTTGATCATATTTTCAATTTCCTTGCGGACCTTGGCCACTTCTTTGTCCAAATCAAGCAGCCCTTTCAGTGGTATATAAACGGTAACACCAGTAAGAACCGTACTGGCGGACTGCGGCGGCTTATTCTCCATCTGCTGTAAAATTGTGATGTTTTCCGCAACTGCAAGCTGCCGGATATCCGCAAGACCGCTTTGTAGAACCGAGAGCATATCTTTTTCGGGAGCTACGAGCAGGATATCTGCCCTGCGGCCCGGAGCGACACCCATCTCCGCCCGGATATTGCGCACTGCCCGGATAATATCCATCAGGACATTCATCTCTTTTTCAACCTGCTCGTTGCGATATCCTTCAACCTGCGGCCAGGAGCTGAGCATAATCGTCTTTCCTTTGATGGGCAGATGCTGCCAGATCTCCTCAGTTAAGAACGGCATAAACGGGTGAATCAGTCTCATTGTACCTTCCAGCACTTCAAAGAGAATGCGCTGGGCGGTCTGGCGTTCAGACTGGTTTTCTTTCATATAAAGTCGTTTTTTAGTCAGCTCGATGTACCAGTCACAATATTCATTCCAGATAAATTCATAGAGTAGTCTGCCGGCTTCCCCAAGGTCAAAGCGCTCTAAAGCAGCCGTGACATTCTGAACCGTATCTTCATAGCGTGACAGAATCCATTTGTCTGCCAGGGTAAGCTCAGCAGCGTACGGTCCGGCAGGCTGTTCCTTAGCTTCCGATTGGTAGTCCTCCAGATTCATCAGCACAAAACGGGAGGCATTCCAGATTTTGTTCAAAAAGTTTCTGGTGGACTCTAATTTTTCAAAATGGAATCTCAGATCATTACCCGGTGTGTTGCCGGTAATCAGCATAAACCTCAGGGTGTCCGCACCATATTGATTAATGACTTCGATCGGATCGACACCGTTGCCAAGTGATTTGCTCATCTTGCGCCCCTGCGGGTCAAGAATCAACCCGTGAATCATCACCTTGTGGAACGGAACATCTTCCCGGAATTCCAGTCCCATAAAAATCATCCGGGCTACCCAGAAGAAAATAATATCCCTGCCGGTAACCAGAACACTCGTCGGATAAAACTGTTTCAGTTCAGCGGTATTTTCGGGCCATCCCATGGTTGAGAATGGCCAGAGTGCGGAAGAAAACCACGTATCCAGAACATCGGGATCCTGCTGCAGGTGATGGCTTCCGCATTTCGGACATGCCGCCGGATCCTCTTTCACGCAAACTTCATCTCCACAATCCTGACAATACCAAACCGGAATACGATGACCCCACCAGAGCTGCCGCGATATACACCAATCCCGGATATTTTCCAGCCAGCCTGTATAGATCCTGGCAAAACGGTCGGGCACAAACTGCAGATCGCCATCCTGCACGACTTTGATTGCCGGTTCAGCTAATGGCTTCATTTTCACAAACCACTGCCTGCTGACTCGGGGCTCAACCACTGTGGAACAGCGGTAACACTCCCCCACTACATGGGTATGCGGTTCTATCTTAAGCAAAAGGCCAAGCTCTTCCAGATCTTTGACAATCCGGCGGCGTGCTTCGTAACGATCCAGTCCCTGGTATTTGCCGCCATTTTCGTTGATGGTGGCATCGCTGTTCATGATATTAATCTGCTCCAAATTATGGCGGAGCCCCATCTCAAAGTCATTTGGGTCATGCGCAGGCGTAATTTTGACCGCGCCGGTGCCAAATTCCTTCTCGACATATTCATCGGTAATCACCGGAATCTCTCTTTTCACTAAAGGAAGGATCACATTCTTTCCTGCAAGATGCCGGTACCGTTCATCCTCAGGGTGGACGGCAACCGCCACGTCTCCGAGCATCGTTTCCGGACGGGTCGTCGCCACAACAACGCCTTCCCCGCCATCCGCTGCCGGATAACGGATATGCCACAGGTTTCCTTCCCGTTCATTATGCTCGACTTCAATATCCGAAATAGTCGTATGGCACTTGGAGCACCAGTTAACAATATAGTTCCCTCTATAAATCAGGCCTTTGTTGTAAAGGTTGACAAAGACTTCTCTTACAGCCTTGGAACATCCTTCGTCCATGGTAAACCGTTCCCGTGACCAATCACAGGAAGCACCTAGTTTGCGCAGCTGACGGGTAATTGTACCGCCATACTGTTCCTTCCAGGCCCAGACTCTTTCTAGAAATTTTTCTCTTCCAAGTTCGTGTCTGTTCGTTCCTTCTTTGGCCAGCTGTTCCTCAACTTTGGCCTGGGTAGCAATGCCCGCGTGGTCTGTCCCGGGAAGCCATAACGTATTATATCCCTGCATTCTTTTATAACGGGCCAGAATATCCTGCAGCGTGTTATCCATCGCGTGTCCGAGATGCAAAGACCCGGTTACGTTCGGCGGCGGCATCACAATGCTGAAAGGTTTCTGCTCTGGTTCAACTTTTGGCGTAAAAAATCCGTTCTGTTCCCAATACTGATACCATTTTTCCTCTACCTGGCCAGGATCATATATTTTGGCCATCTGTTGGTCCTCACTCATAAAAAGGCTCCTTTCGAACCAAAAAAATCTTCCGGCCCAAAGGACGAAAGACTCACATAAATACTTCATACCGGAATATTATACGATTGTACAGTTCCAGCCGGCAATGAATCAGGAAATCCTTCAGCCCCTCTGCCAATTCCATTCTAAATTCTATACTGCCGCCAACAACAAAAGGTTTGGTGGCAACCAAGTTTTCTTTAGTGTAACAGAATGTATACATCCCTTCTGTTACATCTAAGTGCAGCTAATGCTGCCGACAGCCATGGATGGCTTAGTGCCGCAATGCCAAGGATGGCAAGAAGCGACCGCCAAAGACTTGGCGCCAGCGAAGTTTTCTTTATTATACTGAGGCAGTAAAAAAAAGTCAAAAGGTTTTAAGCGAAAGGATCCCATTCAAATTCGTATCAGCTGAAAGGTTTCCCAGGCAATGTTTGTTTAAAAACACAAATACGTGATATAATAATAATTAATGTGCCTCAGAACGGCTATTAAAAAATTACTGAAATATGCTTAAACACCGGGGCGTTTGGGTTTAACCGTATTTTGGCTTGTTTTCTGCTTGTTTGACACAACACAAAATATGGAGGTAAAAGTTTTTGACAAAAGAGAACAAACTGCAAATTATTCCCCTCGGCGGTCTCGGGGAAATCGGCAAGAACATGACCGTCATCCGGTATAATAATAAAATTATCCTGGTTGATGCAGGTCTGACATTTCCAAATGAAGACCTCTTAGGTATTGACATCGTGATTCCGGACTATACGTATTTGGTTGAAAACCAGGCAATGGTTGCAGGGATACTCATTACCCATGGCCATGAAGATCATATTGGGGCTCTTCCTTATCTATTGAAGGATCTTAATGTCCCTGTTTATGGGACACGCCTTACAATTGGCCTGATTCAGTCCAAGCTGAAGGAAGCAAATATTACGAAAGCGACACTCAACGTCATTCATCCGAATGACACGGTCCGGCTCGGCGCTTTCCGGGTTGAATTCATCAACATCAGCCACAGTATTCCGGGCTCTGTCGGCCTGGCAATCCATACACCGATTGGCACCATTGTCCATACCGGAGACTTTAAGCTCGACCATACGCCTGTCAGCGGCGATGTCCTGGATATACACAAATTTACCGAATTAGGGGAACACGGCGTTCTGTGCCTGATGTCCGACAGCACGAATGTTGACCGTCCCGGCTTTACCATGTCCGAGCGGTCTGTCGGCCAAAATATTGATGAAGCCTTTTTCCACGCCGAAGGACGGATTATCTTTGCTAGTTTTGCTTCAAATATCAACAGGCTGCAGCAGGCGATTTCCGCTGCCGTCAAATGCCAACGCAAAGTTGCTGCAATCGGACGAAGCATGGTCAATGTCATTAATATTGCGATGGATCTGGGTTATCTTGATATGCCGGAGGGAACCCTGATTGAGGTAGACAAGGCAATGGATTATCCTGGCAACCAGCTCTGCATCCTGACCACAGGCAGCCAGGGGGAACCGATGTCAGCCTTAAGCAGAATAGCCAGCGGCGACCACCGCCAGATCTCAATCAGTGAGAACGACACGGTCATTATTTCGGCCAGCGCGATTCCCGGTAATGAGAAAGCCATTTCCCGCAATATCGACCAACTGCTCAAACTCGGTGCGCATGTCATCTATGAGCCGATTTCAGGAATGCACGTTTCGGGGCATGCCAGCGAAGAAGAACTTAAACTAATGTTCAGCATGGTGAAACCGAAATACTTCCTTCCTGTGCATGGTGAGTACCGTATGCTTGTCAAGCACGCTGAACTCGCGCAGCAGGTCGGCATCCCTAAAGAAAATATTTTTATTGCCGAAAACGGCAGTGTTCTGGAATTTACGGACGAGGGCGCTAAAATGGCCGAAAGTATTCCGGCAGGCAGAGTTCTGATCGATGGTTTCGGGATCGGTGATGTCGGCAATATTGTACTGCGCGACCGTAAACAGTTATCGCAGGATGGGATATTGATTGCTGTTCTGACTGTCAGCCGTCCGACCGGTGCATTGGTTGCGGGCCCTGATGTCGTGACCCGCGGATTTATTTATGTGCGGGAGTCGGAAGAAATTATCAGCGAAGTCAGGTGTCTGATCCGAGTGGCTATGCAGGAATGCCAGCAAAAGGGTATCAACCAATGGGCGCCAATCAAAAACAAGGTCAAAGATATCGTCGGAAAACACCTCTATCAGAGAACCGGCAGACGTCCAATGATTCTGGTCATCATTCAGGAAGTAAACAGCGAAGTAATCAAGGACGTAAACAAGAAAGACAATGCTGCCAGAGAAGCAACCAACAAACCGCCAAACTACAAGGAAATGGCTGTAAAAGCGCGTCCGAAAAGAACAATGAAGCCTAAGATTCAAGCCCCAACATGATATTCCTTTTTAAATATTTAAAAATTTAAAAACGAATAGATTTTACACATCAGACAATAAAAAGATTACCTGAGTCCGTTCAATGGACTCAGGTAATCTTTTTATCAGAAATTCTTTAAGTAGGACATTACTTCATGTTTAGTACGATGACCCCTGCCACAATTAATAATGTCCCGCCGACCTTGGCGGCTGAAACCTGTTCCTGAAGAAATAAAAAGGAAAGCAGCATCACCAGGATATAGCCCAGACTGACCATTGGATAAGCAATACTGAGTTCCAGTTTTCTCAGGACAAATATCCACATCAGCATGCTGAAAACAAAACAGCTTACAGCAAAGACCATCTTCAGGCTGATCATCGAATAAATAAGGTTCCAGATTCCGCTGTCCAGCCGAAGTTCCCCTGCCGCCAGCTTAAGAACGAACTGCCCGGTCGATCCCAGAGCAATGGAAATCAAGGCCAGCAAATAAATCATCCGTTTATCTCACCTTAGCCAGCAGCGCAAAGTAACCTCTGACTGTCTTTGATACCTGCATTTTGCTGGCCCCTTCTTTCTGTTGATAATGAAGAATAAGCGGTACCTCCCCGGCTTTAACCCCCATCCTGCTGAATTTAGCAGCGATCTCAGCCATGCAGTCAAATCCGTTGGTCGTAATCAGCTCTTTCCAGCGTTCCTGTGCCTTTCTGATTATTCTCACCCGGTATGCCCTGTAGCCAGATGAGTAGTCATTAAGGTTTCTGATGCGGAAAAACAATTTAAAGAAACACCTGGCACCCCGGCTGAATAACTTTCGCAAGGTTTTCAGCCCAATTTCATATCCTCCCGAAGTAAATCTGGAGGCCACAACCAAGTCAAGATCCCGACTGTTCAGCGTTTCAATCATGCTCTCGATCAGCAGGGGGCTGTGGGTATTGTCGGCATCCATGGTAACCAGGACATCGTCATCCTTCAGGTTTTCCAGCGCATAACGCAAAATTGTTTTGACGGCTTCTCCGAGGCCCTTGTTTCCGTGGTGCCTGACCAGCGTTACATAACCATGATCCCGGGCGTAAGTGCTTACAATTTCTGCAGTATTGTCGATGCTGCCGTCATCCACCAGCAGGACCCGAATATTATACCGGCTGACCTCTCGGTAGGATGCAATGCTGTTGAATAAATGAATAATCCCGGCTGCTTCATTATAGGCGGGCAAGCCAATCAGGACCTTCATATCACTCGCCTCCTCCAGGCAGTATTGCCACAAAGATAAATGTAAGTTTGCGGATAAGCAGTCGCCGCTCACTTTAGTACATAAATCGGGTAACCCTGTACGACCTCGATCTTCGGATATTCTCCTTCGATATAGCTCAACAGCCTCTCATCCTGATCCCCATATATTTTCCCCTGAATTGGCACAAAATATTTGGCTCCTCTTGCAATATAATCATCCAGTTCCTGAATAGGATCTTTGGGGGTTGCAGCATACAGCCTAAGATTGTACCGCCAGCCTCTTCTGTCCGTTAAGTCCAGCAGACACGGATCCAGAGAACCGACCACAAGGAGATCGTCCTGATCCGTCAGCTGCTTTACTACATTTACTTGTTGCGCCATCACCGTGTTGATGGTGAACATCGGTTTGACCAGATCATAACTTTCCTTCATTAAGAGCAGTACCAATACCACTCCTGCAATTTTTCCCACTGGACCCGAAGCCGCCCTGGCCAAAAGATTACCGGCCAGCAAACAGCACGGCACCATCAAAAATATCAGGTAATAAAATGCCCGGATCTCGCTTACAATCAAGATTGCCTCGAAAATCATCGTGATAAACCAGACCAAAAATACTTTTTGCTTTTCCCGCAAAAAAAATATTCCTGCAAGGCAAAGAAGCAGCCCGCTCATTCCAAGGGCCCTCGGCAAATTTATCGTGAAAAAGTCAAGTGCTTCCGGACTGTAAAAGGCGGTAACCGCCTGCTTAAAAATAATATTACGGGTAATGCCCAGTGTAAATTTATACTCTGCAGCAGCAGTACTGAAATAGTAATAGCAGGCTGGAAGCGCTGCCGTAATGAAGCCGTATATCCAAAAAACACGCATTTTCAGCCATTTCCGCCCATAATACTTAAAACAGAGATACATCATGGGGATTCCAATAAAAATCACAGGCGGTTTGGTCATGATTGCCAAAGCTAAAAAAAACGAGCTCAAAATAAGCAAACCGTATTTGCTTCGCAGATCGCCATAATCGCAATCATTTACATCATCATTTCTATGATTATGATTGCCGTTATTCCCATGATTCCTGTGATTGTTTCTTTGACAATCCCCGCTATTATTTTGCTTGATAATCCATCGGTTAAAATAGTAAAATCCTCCGATCCAGAACATCAGGGCTGTTGACTCCGGCATAATCGCCCGGGAATAATACAGATTAATCGGCAGGATCCCATAAATCAGAAGACTGTAAGCTGCTCCGTTCCACCCCAGATACAGGCGTGCCAGCAGATACAGATATAGGGCTGAGATCAAAAAAAAAGCAATCGGAACAGCCCTTGCCAGAAAATAATGATAGCCGAATACTTTGTACAGGATCGCGATCAGATAAGTCGTAACTTGAATTTCCAATGCCGGAATATTTGGAAACATCCCGTCGTAGTTCAAATTGGGATGAAACGGATGAAAGTCATAACCCGCAAAATTCCTGGCGATTGATGCTGTGTCAGCCTGCCGCCAGCTCTCCTCAATTTCAACAGGACCGACATTCATATGATAGAGCCTGAGCAGAAGAATAAAAGTCAATAAGAAAAATAGGATGGCTTTTTCTCTTTTCGTCATCATCGGCACCCCTGTTTTCAGCTATCCAATTGCTTTCATTTTTTGCTCTGTCCACCGCGGCACTCATCATTCGGCTTAGCTTTTCCTGTATATGGATTACCTATACTAAAACTCTTTTCAAATGAAGAAAAAACCTCTTCCCTCTTGCTCGTTCGCCCTGAAACAATGCAAGTGGAAAAGAAGCTTAAATGAAGTCAACGCTTTTGGATTGTATAGTTACCGTCGCCGAAGCTGCCTCTTGGTTTCAACTTCCCACCAGTTGAAAGCTTCTTCTTCCTCCGTGAGTTCCGGTTTTTTGCTGCACAGTTCGTAGATCCGGGCCCTTTCCGCATCCGGGTCTTCACCGTACCAACTGGAATTGCTCCGAATCTCAGTTGTGGATTTCCGGTCTTCCTCTAACGGCCATTTCGATCGCACCAGACTGTTTGGATACGATATACTGTTTAGCCGTTCATAAGAGACACGTTCAGAGCCAAGAAAACCTGTACCGAGTACCCCTGCCAGCAATCCGAGACCTATTCCCTCGGAAATGATTTTGACGGCGCCAAGGCTTTCAATCGGAAAATAAAGAGCCAAAAGCAGTATGCCAACCACAGCATATCCCCCGGCAGCCAGTCCTGCAGGAAGTAGCCGGCCGGAATCTCTGCTGGCTCGAAAACCGGCTATCAGGCAACTCAGCAAAAGACCAAAATCCACAAGATAGGCGATTATCTTTTCATCAATTCCAGCCAGTGTTGTGACCAGTACAGCCAGGAGGGTCAGAACCGTGACGAGCAGGCCTATGGTAATGCCTTTTAGAATGCTTGTTCCCATAAAAAATCACCCGGTTTCGTATATTATCCTATTATAATATATTAAAACCGGGATAACCTTTATTCATAGTTTTGGGAACATTTGTCTATTTTTTTCTGTGATATCTTCCATTCGGGATTAAATCGCTCTTAGGGAAAGGAATAGGAAGATCGCATAGAATACCCCACCAATCATCAGGATTGCAGGATAGAGGGTTTTCGTTTTGACGATGATGAAATACTGAAGGGATGCGGAGGCTAGGGCAAGCAGCGCACTGACCAGGGCCAGCGGTTCCAGAACCCAGGAGGTCAGCGAAATGCCAATTGCCGGAATGACCGAGCTCTGGAAGACCATTGCTCCGGTGATATTTCCCATGGCCAATGTGTCTTTACCACGACGCACCCAGAGAACACTGTTGAATTTCTCCGGCAGTTCAGTTGCAATTGGCGTAATGATAATTGCCAGGATGAACACTGAGATTCCGGCAGCCGTCGATACAGCCTGAACAGAATTGATGAACAGTTCCGCACCCGCAATGATAATTGCAAGCGCAGCTATAATCTGAACGAATACGACAATCAGCTTAGGCTCCCCCCTGCGGGAAAAGTAGCACACAGGAAGTTCCTCTTCTAAATTCGCTTCACCATGGCTTGATTTGATTGTCCGGTAAACATAGGCACAATAAGCCCCCACAAGAACAATCACAATCAGCATTTTCAAAGAGTGTGTCGGTAAAAAGGAAGCAACGATTGCGAGTAAATAGACAATCAGAAAAAACTTCAGATCCCGCTCAATGACTTCCGGATGAATATACATCGGTCTGTTTGTTCTTCGGAAAATCAGCACAGCAATCCCTGTGACGAAAAAAGCAAGTGTTCCAAGCATAAACGGCGCTCCTAAAATTGCCCCTATTCCAATGTCATGCCCGCTTGCACCGCTGGAGGTTAGAATCGCGAGAATCGGAATCAATGTTTCAGGCAAAGCGGTTCCTACCGCGGCAAAGATACTGCCAACAGCCCCTTCACCCAAATTGAGTTTCCTGCCAAGCCACTCTATTCCGTTTGTAAACACTTCTGCACCAAGAAGAATAATACCCAGACTGACAACCAAAAAAATTATATCGATCATTTTTTATCTCCCGTTTAGCTCAATAAACTATTTCTCTTAAACTATTAATTCAAAGCTATTAATGTTATTATTTTCCATAAAAATCTTAATTATTCTATGTTTTATTTTGCATTACTCTTCAAAATCTATTGTTCTTCTCCATTGATTATTCTTCCGGATCACTCTCCGGGCTTGTCTTCCGCATCAGGAAAGATAATATCATCCATGGCCTGATTTAGCTCCTGAAGGCCGGTACCGTCCTCTGAAGAAAAAGGAATAATCGTCTTCCAGTCCGACATTTTGAAAGATTCCGCAATGATTTTGAGATATTTGGGTCGTTGCCCCCTCGCAATCTTATCTGCTTTTGTCGCTACCACCAGAACAGGTATGTTGTTGACCTTAAGCATTTCCAGCATCATCCTGTCTTCCTCGGTCGGCTGATGGCGAATATCAACCAGCTGAATGACGCCTTTCAAATTTTCACGCAGACGAAAGTACGTCTGCATCATCTTCCCCCACTGCATTCGGGTCTCCTGAGACACTTTTGCATAGCCATAACCCGGTAAATCAACAAGATACCATTCATCATTAATATTAAAAAAATTGATCGTCTGCGTTTTGCCGGGCGTTTTGCCAACCTTGGCCAGCCCCTTCCGATTGACAAGCTTATTGATCAAAGAAGACTTTCCTACATTGGAACGGCCTGAGACAGCCAGCTCCGGCCTTGTTCCCTCAGGATACTGCTGCGGCTTCACTGCCGAAATCATAAATTCTGCTTTACGAAAAATCACACTATCACCTCAACGGAACATCGTGAGTACAATATCCCAACTATGTTATGTCCCAACTATGTCCTTAAACATCAACAGCTAATATTGTACTCCAAAATCGGGATTAATCCAAGGGAGACAAATACATCGGGAGACCGACTAAGGAGTTAGAAAACAAAGGAAAACACAGAGGGACGTTTTCTTTGTTTCCTCTGAAACAAGATACTAAAACGCCCCTCTGTCTCCCGTCTGCCAGTATATAAGACTGAAACCTGTTTAGCAGCAGATTATTTAAGCTGCTTACAGCGGCCTGCTTTCAGGCTGCGTAAAATCCGTGTTGTAGACCGGCAGCTGCGGCAGGAATTCTTGTGATTTAGAAACCGGAAGAAGGGCTATATCCAGAACTTCCTCCATTCGTTTGACAAAACGGAATTCCAGTTCTTTCCTGATTTCTTCCGGAATTTCTTCCAGGTCCTTCAGGTTTTTTTCGGGAAGAATAATCGTTTTGATCCCCGCCCTATGTGCGGCCAGCACCTTTTCCTTCAGCCCGCCAATCGGCAGCACATTGCCGCGTAGCGTGATCTCTCCGGTCATCGCGACATCCTGCCGGACAGCTCTGGAAGAAAGCGCCGAAGCCATTGCCGTCGCCATCGTGATGCCGGCGGACGGTCCGTCCTTCGGTACAGCTCCCTCCGGCACATGAATGTGCAAATCAAGCTGATCGTAAAAATCCTTGCTAATCCCCAAGCTTTCAGCCTGGGAACGGACAAATGTCAATCCTGCCTGCGCCGATTCTTTCATCACATCGCCGAGTTTTCCCGTCAGCGTCAGTCTTCCTTTGCCTGCCAGAGGCGTAGCTTCAATGGTCAGTACATCTCCTCCGACTTCAGTATAAGCCAGGCCGACGGCAGCGCCGATCTCCGGTTCGAAGCCCACTGTTCGGTAAAAATAGCGGGGGGCTCCGAGCAGGGTTTCAATATCTTCCGGTGTCAGTGTCCTCGGCTTCCATTCCTTTTTCACAACACGGACCGCTACTTTACGCAACACATTAGCAATTTCGCGTTCCAAATTCCTGACTCCGGATTCCCTGGTATAACCCCGGACAATCTTCAGGACGCAGGCGCTATCCAGCCGGACAACAATCTCTTTCAACCCGTGCACTTTCATCTGTTTCGGTACGAGGTGCCGAACCGCAATATTGACTTTTTCATCTTCGGTATAGCCGCTTAAATGAATGACTTCCATCCTGTCCAGAAGCGGACGCGGAATATTTTCGATATAGTTGGCTGTCATGATAAACAGCACTTTGGAAAGATCAAATGGAACCTCCAGATAGTGATCCGCATAGGAATGGTTCTGCTCCGGATCAAGCACTTCAAGCATGGCAGAAGCAGGATCCCCGCGAAAGTCTGAAGACATTTTATCAATTTCATCAAATAGGAAGACCGGATTTTTCGTTTCCACCTTGCGTATCCCCTGAATCACCCTGCCGGGTAATGCGCCGATATACGTCCGGCGGTGACCCCTGATCTCCGCCTCATCGCGAACGCCGCCCAGGGACATTCTGACGAACTTGCGGTCCAGAGACCTCGCAATGGATTTCGCGAGTGAGGTTTTACCTACTCCGGGCGGTCCGATAAAGCAAAGTATCGGGCTGCGCATATTTGGCGTGAGTTTACGGATAGAAAGATACTCCAGGATCCGCTCCTTGACTTTCTCCAGACCATAGTGGTCTTCTTCCAATATTTTTTCAGCCTTATGCATATCCCCTTTGTCCCTGCTCGCCTTATTCCAGGGAAGCGCGATGATCCAGTCAATATACGTCCGGACAACGGTTCCTTCAGCGGAAGATGCAGCCATTTTTTCGAGGCGGTCCAGTTCTTTCAAGGCCTTTTCCCTGGCCTCATCCGTCAGATTCGCCTTTTCGATCTTCTCTTTATATTCTTCAATTTCAGCCTGTTTTTCATCCTTGTCGCCCAGTTCTTTCTGGATCGCTTTAATCTGCTCCCGCAGGTAATATTCTTTCTGGGCCTTTTCCATCTGTTTTCGTACCCTGAGCCCAATGCGTCTTTCCAGCTCAAGAATCTCGATTTCACGCATGATCAGTTCGGTGAGCTTTTCCAGGCGTTCGCTTACATCAATCGCGCCAAGAACCGCCTGTTTATCTTCTATCTTTAAATTCAGGTGGGAAGCCACCAAATCAGCCATCCGACCAGGCTCTTTTACAGCAAGCACCGATCCAATCGCTTCAGGGGATACTTTTTTACTGAGACGCGCATATTCTTCAAACTGGTGGGTCAGACTTCTGGTCATATTCTCCAGTTCTGGGGTCATACGCTCATTACCGGGGAATCTTTCTACCTGCGCTTTAAAGAAAGGATCTTCCGCCAAAAATTCCTTGATCTCGGCACGGCAGATCCCCTCGACGAGAACGCGCATTGTCCCGCCGGGAAGTCTCAAAAGCTGTTTAATATCGACAATTGTGCCTACTGTATACAGATCATCAATCGTCGGGCTGTCTATTTCCATTTCCTTTTGCGATAGTAGAAGAATCTGGCGATCCAAGAGCATTGCTTCCTCAATGGCTGCCATGGATCTTTCCCTGCCAACATCAAGATGAATCACCATATAGGGAAAGACAAGGATTCCTCTAAGCGGAAGGATCGGTATCTCTCTTTCTTGCATAATTTATCTCCCCTCAAAAGACTTGTCAGTGCTATATTTTAACACGGTTTACCTTGTTCATGCAAATTGCCGGATGGAATTTTTATCCTTTTCAGCACTTTATTCAGCGATACCTCCTTTTCCGACAAATCCACTTCGACCATGTCGGTGATCGGCAGAACAGGTTGCAGTACTGCATTCAATATCTCATCGAGCGTTTCCACCGGAATGATCTGGATGTCCTTTTCCCAGTGAGCAAACCTGGCCTGCCAGTTTTCCTGCGGAATAAATACTTTTTTACACCCTGACTGGACGGCTGCCTCAATTTTGGCACTGATCCCGCCAACCGGTTTTACTCTGCCCCGGATCGATAACTCCCCGGTCATAGCTGCGGTATTGTCTACCTTGCATTTCTTAATTGCTGAATACACTGCGGTCGCCATTGCCGTCCCTGCAGACGGACCATCCATTGGAACTCCCCCAGGGAAATTGACATGGATATCGTAATGACGCGGTTCAATCCTATGCTCCCGGCAAAGCACCGTCAGAACATTTTCTAGTGAGGAGCGCGCCATACTTTTCCGGCGCGTTTTTTTACCCTCATAACCTGATTCTTCCTCTTCAACAATTCCGGTTACATAGAGCTCTCCCTTACGGTTCCTGACCGGGTAGGCTGTGACCTCGATTTCCAGGAGCATGCCAAGGTTCGCTCCGTAGATTGCTAGGCCGTTGACCAATCCTATCTGGGGGAAAGGCGGAATTTTTTTCTCCGGCCTTGGCGTGTATTGTCCGGTCGTAACCACCCATTCGATGTTCTCCTCATCGATACAGCAATGACCTTCATTTTGAACGACTCCGGCTGCCAGCTGCACGATATTGACAGCTTCTCTGCCGTTCGTGGCGTATTTTTCAAGAACTTCCAATGCTCTGTCTGTGATCTCTATATCAATTTTTTCGGCAGCGTTTTTGGCGATGACTGCAATTTCCTCCGGCTGAAGCGCCCTGAAGAAAATTTCCATACAGCGTGAGCGTACTGCCGCTGGTATTTCCTCCGGTCTTCTGGTCGTCGCACCGATCATTCTAAAATCTGCCGGCAAGCCGTTTTGGAAAATATCGTGGATGTGCTCAGGGACATTGCTGTCCTCAGAGCTGTAGTACGAGCTTTCCAGAATAACCTTGCGGTCCTCCATCACTTTAAGCAGTTTATTAATTTGGATAGTGTGAAGTTCACCAATTTCATCAATAAAAAGAATCCCACCGTGGGCTTTGGTGACTGCACCCATCTTAGGCTGCGGTATTCCCGCCATCCCCATGGCGCCAGCTCCCTGATAAATCGGATCATGGACAGAACCAATCAACGGGTCAGCGATCCCTCTCTCATCGAATCTGGCTGTCGTACCGTCAATTTCAATAAATTTTGCCTCACTTTTAAACGGTGAGAGCGAATTTTTCATAGCTTCTTGAAGGACAAGCCTGGCTGCGGCTGTTTTACCGACGCCCGGAGGCCCGTACAGCAGGACATGCTGGGGATTCGGCCCGCACAAAGCAGCCCGAAGTGCTTTCACGCCTTCTTTTTGTCCAATGATCTCCGCAAAGACTTCCGGTCTGGTCTTTTCCGACAGTGGGATCGTCAAAGATATTTTACGCATTCTTTGCAGCTTTTCTTTTTGTTTCACGGACTCCTTCTCCACAGCAGATCTCGTCGAGTACTGCTGCCTTAACATCGTCCAGAAATAAATCCCGACAACCAAGACAAAAGCCAGCTGAATCATCGCCAGTAGTGACCCAAACCCTAAACCTTCCATTCTTGTACCTCCTGCTCAAGACTCTCTATGTAGTATTTACCAGATCAGAAGATTCAAAACATATTGCCAAAATCGCCCGCAGAACCAGTTGCATTAATTATATTAAAGTGATATCATTATCATATCAATTAAATGTATGATCCAGCTGTTTGATCCAGTTCGATCAGACTGGATTTTTCTCCAAGAAAGGATGGTAAACTATGATCGAAAAAAAAGTATGGAAAATTAACGGGTTCTTAGGCATTCTCATTTTTTTAGCCCTTTTAGCTGCTGCAACATTTAATATTGTCGCCTCAGTCCAAGAAACAGGATTCACGAATATCGTACTGGCAGTGGTTCTGCTTCTTCTGGCACTGATTGTCTCAACCGGCATCCAGGTTATCCAGCCGAATCAAGCCAAAGTACTGACATTTTTCGGCAGCTATATTGGCAGTATCCGCGAACCCGGTATCTGGATGACGGTTCCGTTCGTTGCCGCAAAAAAGATTTCCCTAAAAGTCCGCAACTTCAACAGTGAGCGTTTGAAAGTCAATGATGTCGACGGCAATCCGATTGAAATTGCTGCGGTTGTCGTGATCAAAGTGGTGGACTCTGCTAAAGCTGTATTTGATGTGGACAATTATGAACAGTTTGTAGAAATCCAAAGTGAGACAGCATTGCGCCATGTTGCAACTAAATATCCTTATGACAATTATGAAGAAGGTGACGTTTCCTTAAGGGGCAACACCGAGGAAGTAGCCGAAGAAATTGCGAAGGAACTTCAGGAGCGCCTTACACTTGCCGGCGTGGAAGTAATTGAAGCCCGCCTGACCCACCTGGCCTATGCCACCGAGATTGCAAGCGCTATGCTTCAGAGGCAACAGGCCAACGCAATCCTGGCTGCCCGTCAGAAAATTGTGGAAGGTGCTGTCGGAATGGCCCAGATGGCCATTCAGCAGTTGGAAAACAGCGGGACAATTGAACTTGACGACGAACGCAAGATGGCAATGATCAACAATCTACTTGTGGCAATTGTCTCCGACCGTTCAGCCCAGCCAGTACTCAATACCGGCACCCTATATTAAAGAACGTCGGCAGGAGCAGGATAATGGCAGACAAGAAGAACTTTCCGCTGCGTATCGATCCAAGGCTATTCAGCATTATTGAAGAATGGGCGTCCGACGAATTCCGGAGCGTCAACGCTCACATTGAATATCTCCTGCGGGAAAGCGTCCGAAAAGCCGGAAGGATTCCTAAAAAAAAATCAGATTGACAAAAAGTGCCTTCTATGCAATATTGTTAGCGTAGGGAAATGAGAAATGAATGATTAATCCCAGGTGCCTCAGGATGAGGATAATAGGGAAGACCGGGAAACCGGCGCGGACCCACCACTGTATGCGGAGACGAATTCCGAATGCCACTGGATATGATCTGGGAAGGCCGGGAGGAGAATGACCCGTAAGCCAGGAGACCTGCCTAGGATTGGGAAGATGATGTAATGGTAAGAACACTTCCTTCAATGATTAAATGACTTAGAATGGGAAAGTCTCTTAGAATATAAGAGACTTTTATTTTGTTTTATTAAAATGAATCGAAACAAAGGAGAAATGATTATGAAGAAGAAACCAATTGCACTGCTGTTGATTCTGCCCCTGGTGCTTACCCTGGCCCTTGGGCTGGCCACAGGCTGTTCATCGCAAAATGAGCAAGCCTTGAAGGGAAAAACATTTACAGACACGATGGGCAGACAGATCACCCTTGACGCGTACCCCCAGAAAATTATTTCTTTAGCCCCTGCTATTACTGAAATACTTTTTGCCATTGGCCTTGATCAGGAAATTATCGGTGTAACCGATTACTGTGATTATCCCGAGCAAGCGTTGACTAAAGAAAAAATGGGCGGATTTAAGAACCCGAATCTGGAAACGATTGTCGCTGCCGAGCCCGATATGGTCTTTATTGCCGCCGGCGTGCAGGAAGATGTCATCAAGAAGCTTGAAGAGCTGAAGGTGACGGTTGTTGTACTCGACGCCGATACGATCGATCAGGTTATCAGCAATATCGAATTGGCCGGTTCTCTGACCGGTAAGGAAGCAGAAGCCAAGAAAGTCACTGCAGATATGAGAACCAGAATGACAAATATAACCTCCAAACTCAAAGACGTCGCCAAACCGACTGTATTTGTGGAAATTTGGGACGATCCTCTGATGTCGGCCGGTTCAACCAGTTTTGTCAATAACCTTATCGAAGTTGCCGGAGGCGTCAATATTGCTGCCGGCAATACTGAAAAATTTTATAATTACAGCATGGAAAGTCTGCTCCAAGCCGATCCAAATTATTACATCATCAATACTCATGCCCATACCCCAGCTGATATTCAAAACAGGACCGGCTATGAAGTCTTAAGTGCGGTGAAAGACAACAAGGTATATGCAGTCGACGACAACCTAATCAGCCGCTCAGGCCCAAGAGTCATTGACGGTCTGGAGCAAATCGCAAAAATTATTCATCCTGAAATTTTTGGAAATTAACGGTGCTATTAATCATGGATGTTTTAAAAAACCGGAAAAGTTGGAAGTACCTGCTGATCTGCTTCACCTTGTTTTTGATTGCTGTGGGCATTTTTTGCACAACGGTTGGCTCAGCAGATATTTCGTTTAAAGAGAGCGCCGGAATTATCATGAGCAAAGTACCTTTATTGAATCACTGGTTTCATGCCGAAGACTATCCCCATGTCCATCAAACGATTATCTGGTCTCTGCGTGTTCCGAGGATCATTCTGGCAGCTTTGGTTGGCGGAGCTCTGGGCGTCATCGGAGGTACCCTGCAGGGTTTTTTTAAAAACCCGATGGCCGATCCTTACGTAATGGGTGTATCCTCCGGAGCAGGTTTGGGTGCGACGGTCGCCATCATTACCGGAGCAGGCGGTCTCCTGGGCATGATCGAAATTCCTGTTTTCAGTTTTATCGGTGCTTTTCTGACAACCTGGATCGTCTACTCCCTAGCCAAAGTCGGGAAAAAAGTCGTTGTCACGACACTGCTGCTGGCAGGGGTCGCACTCAGTGCGTTTCTGTCAGCAGTCATGTCTTTTCTGATGGTTTTGAATACGGATGATATCGATAAAATTTATCTATGGCTCATGGGCAGTTTTGCCAACAAGAGCTGGGAGCATATCCAACTTGCCGCACCGTTTATCATTATTGGCGTGATTGTCTTATTCGCTTTAGCAAAGGAAATGAATGCGATGGTATTTGGCGACAGTACCGCCCAGCATCTTGGCATCAATCTTGGGAAACTGCAAATCATTCTGCTGATGGCCACCTCCCTGACAACAGCGGGAGCCGTGGCATCCTGCGGCTCCATTGGTTTTGTCGGACTAATCGTTCCACATATTGTCAGGATTATGGTTGGTCCGGATCACCGGGTCCTGCTTCCACTCTCCTTTCTGGTGGGTGGGACCTTTTTGGTGATTACCGATACGATTGCCAGGACATGCCTGGGTTCACAGGAAATCCCTGTTGGTGTCATCACTGCGCTTTTTGGCGGACCCTTCTTCATCTATCTGCTGAAGAAAAAGAAAGAGAGAGTAATATAAGTGGATTCTTCAATCATCGCCAGCAACCTTACATTCGCCTATGGCAGTAAAAATATTCTGGAAGACTTAAGTCTGGAAATCAGCAAGGGCAGTTTTGTGTCCATCATCGGCCCCAACGGGTCCGGCAAGTCTACCCTGCTGAAAAATATTACCGCAGAAATTACTCCCCAAAAGGGAGTTGTCCTGCTCGATGATCAGAATATTTTTAAGATTAGGAAAAAAGATCTTGCCAAAACGATTGCAGTGGTCCCCCAGGATACCGGAGGGGATTTTGCTTTTTCTGTCATGGAGACGGTACTGATGGGCAGAATGCCCCATCAAAAGAGATTTGAGGGCGATTCTGAAAAGGATATGGAGATTGCTCAATGGGCGATGGAACTGACAAACGTTTGGCATTTGAGGGACCGTTCTGTGAACGAACTAAGCGGAGGCGAGCGGCAAAGGGTCATTGTGGCGAGAGCCTTAACTCAGGAACCCAAAGTGCTGCTGCTTGATGAACCCACCTCTCATTTAGATATCCAGCACCAATACGAATTACTGGAGCTTCTGGATCGTTTGAATAAGACCAAAGGCCTGACCGTGATTACTGTTTTGCACGATCTTAACCTTGCTGCCCAGTTCAGCCATAAAATCATTCTTCTCGATAAAGGCAGAATTGTGGCTTATGGCAGTCCTGTTGAAGTGCTGACCGCCCGGAAGATCCGGGACAGCTACCATATCGAAGTTGCGATTACTACGAATGAAATCACCGGACGCTTTAATATTATTCCGTTAAGTAAAAAGAAGGACCGAAGTGAGGCTGCCAGGGATGTACGTATCCATTTACTCTGCGGCGGCGGAAGCGGTGTCTATCTGATGGAACAGTTGGTTCAAGCCGGTTATCAGGTGAGCTGCGGCGTCCTGAATGTTGGAGATTCGGACTGGAAAAAAGCCAAAGAGCTTGGCATTGCCGTATCAGAAGAAGCTCCTTTTGCCCCCATCTCCGCCGAAGCGTTTAACATGAACGAAGACCTTCTAAACGAAGCGGACTTGATCATTGTTTTGTCTGTCCCTTTCGGGTACGGGAACATCGTCAATTTAGAACAAGTTTCAGCGGCTTTACACCTTAAAAACAAAAAAGTAATGATTGTGGAACCTGAATCGGAACAGTGGGATTACACAGGAGATTTTACCGGTGGCAAAGCTGACAGCCTTCTCACCGGCATGTTACAGCATGGTGCAGAGAAGTTCGAAAGCATCCGGGAACTATTAGGTAGGATCGGAGGAAAATGATTTGCTTCTGTGGACTTACGAAACAGGTGATACCGTTGAGCGCTATAAAGACAGTATCATTATTTCTTTCAAGGACGACCGCAAGGTTCTGAGTACCGCCCATTTGAACGGCGGCTACCGTGAAAACCTGAAATTTGTTTTTAACCACGATATTAATTCCGGAATGGGCTTAACATGTGACATCACTCCAGCCGTCTATGAGGAACATATGAAGTTGATTGCCACGGAATTGGGTCTTGATCCTGAAGCCTCCGCAGGCCTGCTAACGGCCGCTGCCATGAACAATGTGACCATTCAGACTGCAAGCTACGAAGATCTGACCGTCACCGCAGTGGTAACCGGCGGCGTCGAAATGAACGGCGGCCGGATCGGTGATCCAGCTTTCTTCCATGAACGGCAGGGGGAAACGGTAAACATTCCGGCTGGAACGATTAATATTCTGCTGTATATCAATGCCGATCTTCCGGAAGAGACCCTGACCCGAGCACTTGTGACCTGTACAGAAGCCAAAACGGCTGCCCTGCAGGAGCTTATGGCCGGCAGCTGTTATTCCAGAGGCATCGCCACAGGATCAGGCACAGACGGGACGGTCATCATCTGCAACAGCAAGTCTGGCTCCCGGCTTTTCTATGCCGGCAAACACAGCAAATTGGGAGAACTGATTGGAATTACCGTCAAACAGGCTTTGAAAGAGGCTCTTTTCCTGCAGACCGGTCTTTGTCCGGAATACCAATTCAGTCTGTTGAACCGCCTGAAAAGATTCGGTATCAATGAAGAAACCCTCTGGCAGGAATACCAGAAGGGCATCGGTGTCCTGGAATGTCAAGGATCTACGTCTCGAACGGGAGTTCCGAATCAAGCGGAATCGAGAAAACTAGGATCGCTGGATAAGCAAAAGTTCCTGAACAGGTTAATAAAGATAGAACGCGAAGAGGAACTGGTGGTCCTCACTACGCTCTATGCCCATCTGATGGATCAATTGGACTGGCAGTTATTATCACCTGCCCAGGCTGCCTCCGAAGGCAAAATCATCATTGAACGTCTCAAGAGAAGTTATGATTTACCGGAGGATTTCCTGCATGATCCTTTGAATGATTTCTTAATTTTCTGCAGCTCCATTGACGATGCCATACTGGAAATGTCCCATTGCTTTGCAGTGCTAACAGTAAGGATCATTGCTGCAGCGAAGATCGACTAGAACAGTATCCTCAAATTGTTGTTTTTTCATTTTGTATATTACATTACCATTATGTGAGGGTAAGTCTGTGAGCCACAATACCGCTTTTCGGCTATTGCGCCATCCTTGGCGCAAAAAGCCGCGCTGCGCTATCCTGCTCCGCTCACAGCGAACTGTGTCCCCCAGACTGATCTTAGGGTTAAGTAGGTTTGCATGCTAGAATACAACTCATTATTTGTGGTACTAGCGGTTCAAACTAAAAACAGCCGCTGGCAAAGCTCATTCGTCGGCGGCTGTAAAATTTGCTTGGAAGCTTTATACGGAATTCCCCTCGATTCTGATCCCGCATTCTTTATATGATGGCTTAATAGACCCAAAATTTAACGTCATGTAGTCTATCCGCGGCCAAGCGGAGCACGATGCGGAGCGCGGCTTTTTGCGCCATGGATGGCGCAATAGCCAAAGAGCGGTTAGGGTACATGACGTAAACCCTAAGTTTACAAAAAATACTGCCAATAGCATAAAACTATTAACAGTATCTCATAGGTTTAGATTTATTCTGTTTAAGCTGATTCTTCCTTCTTGTTGTCCACCGTGATAAGCTCAGGCTCAATCCGCTGAAGGATTGTATCCTTGGTAACGATGCATTTGGTGACATCCGAACGGGTTGGAATATCATACATGACATTCAGCATGATTTCTTCCATAATCGCCCTGAGACCCCTCGCTCCTGTATTACGGCGAATCGCTTCTTCAGCAATGGCTCTAAGCGCATCTTCTTTAAACTCCAGCCCTACACCGTCCATCTCCAGCAATTTTTCATATTGTTTAACCAGAGCGTTTTTGGGCTGGGTCAAAATGCTAACCAGCGCATCCTGATCCAGGGCATCCAAGGTAACAATAACAGGAAGCCTTCCGACAAACTCGGGAATTAACCCGTATTTTAAGAGGTCTACCGGCAGGATCTGCCTTAAGAATTCCCCGACGTTCTTTTCATTCTTCTTTTGAATTTCCGCCCCAAAACCCATCACTTTCTTGCCAATACGGTTTTGAATCAGCTTGTCAATCCCATCAAAAGCCCCGCCGACAATGAACAGGATGTTCGTGGTATCGAGCTGGATGAATTCCTGGTGGGGATGCTTGCGTCCTCCCTGTGGAGGAACACTGGCTACTGTGCCTTCCAGAATTTTGAGCAGTGCCTGCTGGACACCTTCACCTGATACATCCCTTGTAATGGATGGATTCTCAGATTTCCGGGCAATCTTATCGATCTCATCAATATAGATGATCCCTCGCTCTGCCCTCTCAATATCATAATCAGCAGCCTGAATCAGTTTGAGGAGAATATTCTCGACATCTTCTCCGACATAGCCGGCTTCCGTCAGTGAGGTTGCATCCGCTATAGCAAATGGAACATTAAGAACTTTAGCCAGTGTAGAAGCAAGCAGCGTCTTACCGGAACCTGTTGGACCGAGCATAATGATATTGGATTTCTGAAGTTCGACATCATCGACCTTCATGCCAATGCTGATACGCTTGTAATGGTTATAAACTGCAACAGATAATGCTTTTTTTGCTTCGTCCTGACCGACAACGTATTGATCAAGAATACTTCTGATTTCTTTTGGCTTAGGTATCTCTCCAATTTCTGAACCTACATCATCCTGGAGCTCCTCTTCTATGATTTCATTACAGAGCTCGATGCATTCATCACAAATGTATACCCCGGGACCTGCTACCAGTTTCTTGACCTGTTCCTGTGTTTTACCGCAAAAGGAACACTTCAGTTGATTCTTTTCATCGTTAAACTTTGCCATATGCTCACCCCTTTACTGAGAATTCCCTTATCATTGTCGCAATAACTATCTTATTCATTTTCCTCCGCAACATTACTCTCTGAATCCGTGTTCTGTGCTGCAGCACTTTCCTGCCCTGCTCCATTGTTCTTGACCAGGAAATCAACGGTATGCTCTGATGTTAAACTAATTTTGAACATCTGCATCTCGCCGCGAGCTTCAAGAGCTGACTTCAGTTCTTCAGCTGTCCTGCCATACTGCATAGCCATTCTATTAATCTCGGATTCAATTTCTTCATCGGTAACCGTAATTCCTTCTTTTTCCGCAATTGCTTCGAGGACAAGTTCAGTTTTTAGTCCATCAGTTGCCTGTTGGCTAAAGGATTCGCGAAGCGCTTCTCTGCTGGTATTGACATACTGGCAATACTGCTCCATGGAAATCCCTTGATAGGACATGTTCTGCTGCAGGTCTTCCATTAACGCATCAATGCGCTCCTGTTTCATTCCTTCAGGAATTTCACAGACTGCGTTTTCAGCGACCTTCTTAATAACTTCGGTCTTATATTCATTGTCACGTCTGGTTTCTGCAGCTGAAATCATCTTTTCTCTAATATCCTGCTTCAATTCTTCCAACGTGTCAAATTCGCTGACGTCTTTGGCAAACTCGTCATCCAGAGCAGCCAGTTCTTTTCTCTTAATACCGTTGATCTTGACTTTAAATATGGCATCTTTTCCAGATAGCTCTTCGCTGTGATAGCCTTCCGGGAACTTGACATTAATTTCGAGTTCCTGACCATTCTTAGAACCTTTTATTTGTTCCTCAAATCCTGGGATAAAAGTGCCGGAACCGATAGTTAACTCGTGATTCTCGCCTTTTCCTCCTTCAAACGGCACATCACCGAGGAATCCTTCAAAGTCAATCGTGACGATATCCTGGTCAATGATTTCTCCGTCTTCAACCGGAATAAGTTTAGCGTGTCTGTTTTGACGGCGTTCCAGTTCTTCGGCCACCTGCTCGTCTGTAACCTCAACAGCCTGTTTTTCGATGCCAAGACCCTTATATTGTCCCAGCTCTACATCAGGTTTGGTCTCTACCGTAACTTTAAAAATGAGATCTTTATCTGCCTCGAATTGGACGACCTGCATAGCCGGTCTGGAAACTGGCGTAATAGAATGCTCTTTATAGGCTTCAAATAAAGCCGGGTAAGAGACCTGCTCCATCACTTCATTATTCACAGCGTCTTTATCAACATACCTTTCTATTATATGCTTGGGGGCTTTTCCTTTGCGAAAACCTGGTATGCTGAGTCCCTGGCCAGCTCTTTTCATCACCCGGTCAAAAGCTGCAGAAACCTCTTCAACCCCAACCATAATTTCCATTTCGTAGATGTTATTGTTCTTCTTTTCGATCTTGACAGACATGTCCGCTCCTCCTTGGAATTTAACCTTACATTATTTTTTATATTTAAATAGTATCAACATTTCACACCAGGATATTCTGCCCTTTTTCAAAAAAATGCAAACCTAGCTTAAGCGTAAATCCCTGGAAAAAAGCAATAAGCTCAGAAAGAGGAAACATCCGTTTCCCCTTTCCAGTAAACCTGATATTGACCAGTTAATATTATCAGAAGTTTTTCAAAGAATCAAGGAAAACGCTTGATATTCTGTTTAAATCTACTACCTTGTTAACCCTAATTTTGGAATATAATGGCGAGCAGATTTCCTGCCGGGTACTAAATCGCTTCTGTTTTGAACGAATCGGTTTTGGTACTTTTCCTAAGTGTCAAAATATACGCGGCTGCATTCTGTGAAGGATTGACCGGCAGTATCATCCGGGCCGCAGAACTCATTGTCTCCAGTCTGGCCAAATGCTTGAACAGCTCTACTGTGTAGTGGATCAGTTCATCCGGGGTCCCGAAAGCCTTCCCCGCTCCCGCTTGTTCAACGAAATAAGCATTTCCTTTTTCATGCCCTGGGATCGGTCTGTACATCAGCAAGGGAAGCCCCATGGTCAGCGCTTCGGAAATCGTCAGTGCTCCTCCTTTAGTGATCATAAGATCAGAAGCTGCCATCAGTTCCTGAACATTGTCGACATGACCGTAGAGTCTGATGCAGAGATTTGTTTCCCGAATTTCACTGTTAAGCGCATGGTACAGTTCTTTATTGTAGCCGCAAACCACCAATAATTGTGCCGAAATATCCTGAGCCAGGTTCCGGACAATATCCTTCAGTTCTGCGACATTGCTTACGGGCTTACCGTTAAGACCCATGATAAGTACCGTCTTCCGGTCCAGGTCAAGCCGTAGTTTTTGTTTAGCAGCGCTTTTTTGCATGGGTTCTTCAAATCTTAACCGGAGAGGGATCCCGGACTGAATCACGTTCTGGGGCGCTATTCCTGCCTCCACGAGCCTGGTACAGGCATCCTTGCAACCTACAATATACTTATCCGTTCCGGAGTGGATCCATACGCCGTGAACAAGGTAGTCCGTCACCACCGTGACCAGCGGAACAGAAAGGAGCCCTTTCAGCTTCAGTTCACCCAGTAGGGCAGCCGGTATAAAATGAGTACTTACAATCACATCAGGATTAAACTTCCAGATGCAGTCCAACAGCTTCTTCGTTTCCAATCCCCGCACAAACTTCCGGCAATCTTCGGCAGTCAATCCTGCCGTCTTTTCAAAGAGTATTCTCCAGAGTTTTGGCGTCTTCTTAATCATTGTTGCGTAGGCTTTCCTCATAAAATAATCCGTGTTAAAGTAAAAAAAAGAACCAAAATCTAAGTGCTTTACCTCTATTGGCGAAGGTTGATGACGAAAAGCTTCGGCGAGTGCTTCGCCTGCCTGGAAATGTCCTTCACCATAGTTTGATGAAAAAATTAGAATTCCCGACACTTCTTTTTCCCCTTCCAAACACTCTCTTCATTTGGTGTCATTACTATTCATATTATGGACCGGATCAAATAATTATATATGAAAGATATTCTAGTCCAAGGATCCGGGATTATTCTGCTACATCCATATTATAATAATTGCCGGTCGACATTTAAATACTTTTTCTCGATTTTTTCACAATCGGTGTTATATCTTCTGCAACTTCTTTGTTGCAGCACCTCCATTTTGCCAATTTGTGATCTAGTGCGTAAGAAACGAAAATCTAAGGCTGGAAACGCAGAAACAAAAAAGACAGTCAACCTTCTTTATAGGTCAACTGCCTCGAAATCATCAATTTTGGTGCGGGAGACAGGACTTGAACCTGCACGGAGTTACCCGCTGGAACCTAAATCCAGTGCGTCTGCCAGTTCCGCCACTCCCGCATGTAAAAGTTGGCTGGGGTAGATGGATTTGAACCACCGGTGTCGGAGTCAGAGTCCGATGCCTTACCGCTTGGCGATACCCCATTGGAATGAAAATCGGTTATGCAATTCCCTGACAGTTCTAACACGCAAACAGTATTATACTTAAAAAAATTTGCCCTGTCAAACAAAATTATACAAAAAAATAGTGTCCTTATTTGATCGGACACTGGAAGTTTTTGCAGAAAGAGTTAAAACCAAAGACATAAAGCGCTGCTTTTTCAATTCTAAGACTCTGCCATTGTTTTATATCGATTTTTTCACCAAACCGGTTCTCGGCAATTCCATCTTTTCCGATCCAGCCTGAAGCTTCCCCCTCGCCTAAACGGATTTCCCATTTGCCTTCATTTTTACCAGGTAAGATCTGAACATTGCATCGGGCATGGAAAATTTCTACAAGTTTGACGAACAATCTAAAAAAATATTCTTCATATTCAATGGGCTCACTTTGCGGGATCGCAAGGTCGGAACAAATATCCTCGACCAGCACTGTCAGCCCCTTGGCAGGGTTATAGCGATGATAAAATGCTGTCGTAAGGGATCCGTAATTAATGATCCCGGAATCATAATCAATCGTCAGTGGATGGTCTAGATCCGTAAAAAGAAGTGTAATCGCGTTGCCGGAAATACCCCATTTTCCTTGATAACGCGACAGCAACTGGTCTGCAATCTGAAAAGACAGAATATAGGTGGATATTTGCTTTTCATCTCTGATAGCGCATCCTATACAATCTCTATCCTGATTATAAGCTATTGATGAAATTCTCATCATAATCAATTACCCCCCCACTCTTGTCTCACTATATGATACACTGTTTCATTTTGTACGCATAAAAATAAGTTTGTTTTATTCTTTGAAACACCGTTTCATATTTGATCTAAACCTATTTCCATGTCCATCTTTTCATTTTTTTTGCTCAAGCTTGATTCTGATCTTTTGGTTATTTTATGCAAACTAATACAGAAGGATTCTGAAATATTTGAAAATGTAGTATTAATATTATGTACTAGTTTTCTACTTCCGTCAAGCGTTTCTTTTGGCAGATTACTGTAATATCAGCGGCCAGAATATCCTAATCTGAAGGATATATCCTGACCAACACGCTTGATTTCCTGACCGACCTTTTCAATCCCTTTCTCCATCAGCCTGTTAATTGGTCCGGAAATGCTGATCGCGCCAATAGTTCCGCCCGAATAATCATAAATGGGTGTTCCTATGTTAATGACCCCGACTTCAGTTTCTTCAGCGGCAACTGCAATACCTGTTCTTCTTATTTCCTTCAGCTGTTTGATCAGTTTTTCCGGATCTGTAATCGTCTGCTGAGTAAAACGGGGCATACCCTTTTTCTGCAGAATAAGCCTTACTTCCTCTTCCGGCAAAGTGGAAAGGATTGCTTTACCAACCGCCGTGCAATGCATGTAACCTCTGCTGCCTACCTTGGAGTGCATGCCGATCAACTGGGAACTTTCCTTATGATCGATAAACACCACTTCGCCGTTGTCGGGCAGGACCAGATGAACTACTTCATCAAAGGTTTTAGCCAGGCTTTCCAGATAGCGCTCGGCAACCTTCCGGACTTCAAGCTGATTGAAAAATGCGTTGCCAACTTCGGCTATTGTTATCCCGAGACGGTACCGTTCCCTGTCTTTCTCTTTTTCGACATATCCCCGATAGCATAAAGTCTGAATAATCCGATGTACCGTGCTTTTATGCAGCCCTATCTTGCTGCCAATTTCAGTCACGCCGAATGATTCCCTAGAACTGGCCAGCACTTCCAATATATCCAGCGCTCTTTCCACAGTCTGAACATATCTTTCTGTCACAAACAGGCCTCCCATCTTCTTGCTGATTTCTATTATGGATGATTTTAATAAGAATAACAATAAAAAATTAAATTGAATACTCCAAAGGATTTACAAATGATTTACAGATAATAAACCAAGAAATGGTATACTTGTTTCATGGTCCCCTAAAAGAGAATGCGATGGAAGGTGAATATCATATGGGAGAAATCAGGTCTAAATCATTGGTGATACTCTTATGTTTCCTCGTCAATTTCCTGACTATGCCTCAGATTTCTGCCGCCGCTTTGTCGGCTCCGACAAACTTATCCGCTTCTACGCTCAGTCCGAATGAAATTGCGTTAACCTGGACTATCGTAAACGGCGCGGACAAGTACAATATCTACCGGTCAACTTCCCATTCCGGAACCTACTCTTTTACTAACTCGGTCACCACAAACCAATATACCGACACCGGTTTAACCTCCAGCCAAACCTATTACTATAAGGTCCAGACTGCCGACAACAACGAAACAAGCGCACTTTCTTCCTATGCTGGCGCCACGACCCTTGCATCTTTCTCAAGTCTTTCAGCGAAATCCTCCGGACCAGGGCAAATCTATCTTTCCTGGAATTCAATCAGTGGAATGACCTCTTACGCGGTCTACCGCTCGGCTTCGTATTCAGGGACCTATACAGAGATTTCCTCGACGGTATATACCAATTATACAGATGGCAGCCTGACATCAGGCAATACTTATTATTACAAGATCAAAGCTGTTGGGAGTTCCGGTATAGGCTATTTTTCCAATATCGTTAACGCGACCGCTGGCAGTCCAGGATCATCTTTCATAACCTCAAATCGTTTGTCAGGCAGTGACAGATATGAGACATCTGCTTTGATTTCCCAGTATGGCTGGAGTTCTTCCAGCTATGCCGTCATCGTCAACGGTGAAAATTATCCGGATGCCTTATGCAGCGCTCCGCTCGCCTCGAAGTATAATGCTCCTATTCTACTGACCTCAAGCGGATCATTAAGCGCCAAGACCAGGACCGAACTTTCCCGTCTGCACGTCTCACATGTCTTTCTTATTGGTGGGACTTCAGCCATCTCCACAAGCGTGGAGCGGGAGATCTATTATATGGGGATATCCATATCCAGGATTGCCGGTTCTGACCGCTATGACACCTCAGTCAGAATCGCCCAGACGCTGGGAAGCTATAGCCAGGCAATCATTGCCACGGGCGAAAACTTTGCGGATGCTTTGTCTGCTGCTCCTATCGCCGCGATCAAGGAAATTCCGATCCTGCTTACGGCCAAAAACAGCTTGCCCGGTAACATCCAGCAAGCTCTGCAAAATGTCACCAGTACATATGTTGTTGGCGGTACCGGTGTCATCAGCATCAGTGTTTTAAATCTTCTTCCTGCGGGGAAAAGGTTGAGTGGTGCAGACCGCTATGAAACCAACCTTAAAATCATTAATGAATTTTCAGCTCAACTCAATCTGGCAGCCTGCTGTATCGCAACCGGGCAATCGTTTCCCGATGCGCTCGCAGGTTCGGCCCTGGCAGCACAGACAAATTCCCCGGTTATTTTGGTCAACACTCTGACCAACACTTCTGCCGGGAATTATATCAGTCAGAAAAGTGATCTGATCAGCAAATTGATTGTCTTCGGCGGTACAGCCGTAATACCGCAAAACGTCGTGAACACCCTTTTGGACGATATTGCTTCTGTCCCGGCTGCTCCGGCGAATCTTACAGCGAAATCGCAAAGTATCCATCAAATTGCCTTATCCTGGCCAACAGTGAACGGTGCCACTTCCTATGCTGTATACCGCGCTTCTTCCTACTCTGGATCTTTCTTCCAAATCGCAACATTATCCTCAACCTCGTATATCAACAACGGCTTATCCGCCAACACAACATATTATTATAAGATAAAAGCTATGAACGGTACCGGATCGAGCGCCTTTTCACCTGTCGCAAGTGCTACGACTGCGCTCAGCGTCCCGTCTGCCCCGACAAATCTTACGGCAACATCGAAAAGTTCCAGTCAGATCACACTTTCCTGGTCCTCTGTCAGCGGGGCAGCATCCTATTCCATTTACAGGGCATCCTCTCCCGAGGGCACCTACAGTGCGATAGCGGAAAATGTGGCAGCACCTCCTTACACGGATACAGGCCTTGATCGGGAGACAACCTATTATTATAAAATCATTGCACTAAACAGCAGCGGCCAGAGCGGTCTATCCGCGGAAGCATCCGCCACGACGCAGGCAGCTGTTCCGTGAAAATATAAATAAAAACTTTATCTTGCGATAAAGCTTAATCTTTTTATATGGGGTGAATGATGGGACTTGCTCCGCCGCTTCGCGGCTATCACGCCGGGGCGGGTAAATGCTTCCATAGGTCGCATTTCCTTTTTCCGCCCGTTCAAGTCCCATCATTCCTAATAATAAAGCTTTATCTTGCGATAAAGCTTAATCTTTTTATATGGGGTGAATGATGGGACTTGAACCCACGAGTGCCGGAGCCACAATCCGGTAGGAAAGCGGCATATCCGCAACCCCGCTTATAATGCGGTTTTCACATATTATATTGTTCAGAATCGTCCCTGCAACACGCCGGGCTACGCTTTTATAACCTAACCGGATTATACTATATATTCTACAATTGAGCAAATTCATGAGGTATAATAGCACATTCCGAATCATTGTTCTTAGTTCACTTAAAATAGGGTATGATTCCATCTAGACTGATCAATATGGCAGGGGTATTGATTGTTGCGATTATTAAGCCTTAGGATCCTAGCACTGTATAGATATATGCTTCCACTTTAGTTACCGAACAGCTTCTAAATAAGGCTTATATTAATAATACACCCTTCTTGTTGAAGTGTCCCATGCATGCATCTGTCTATTGTTGCATGCATGGACTTAATCTGATGGCACCTTGTGAATACAATACCATTCATGTTGCATAGATAATCTAGAACAATATTATCTATATCGGTTCTAAGTGAATTAGTCATTATATCAAAGCTAATTCCAATGTCGCCAGAATATGGCTGAGGGGAGCCCTGATTGAATTCTGTCTCAATTATTGGTCTTAATATACTATCATTTGCAAGGCTTAATTGATCAACCTGAAGCATGTGCCCATACCCCGGAATAGGTATGATTGTATCGCTAATCTGTCCTTCTACAGTAAAACTGAGTTCTGTATATGGATCAAGCACGCTTTCGTCTAGCCTAATAGGAGTGATACGCTTACCGCAAATAACCCTGATATCTGTTCTATCTTTGATCCCTGTAACTTGATCAATTCGAAAGGACTCAATAACAACATCATCCCTGTATGCGCGTTTGTTAAGAGCATCGAACACATTCTTTGCAACGCCTATAAGGTTTAGTTCTCTACTGCTTTGGACCTTAATTGCCATTGATACCTCTAAACCCAATGGGAAGTTATTCACTTTATTCTGACGATTGATGGCTTTTACAAACTCAAAGTTTATATCTTCTTGGTAATCAGCCGTGAGAGAAGGCCGATATGGGCTAGCCGATACCTCCTCTGGATATATTGGGCGAAGCCTTGCATTAGGCGGATTGATAATATTAAGCTGCATGAATTGTATCATCTCCCTTCAACGCCAAGACATCATCCTTCACCTGATGTTTCGGCCTTAATATTGTAATCAAACTACATCCCTCTGGAATAGCTGATCCAAGAGTATGATCTCCTTTGATTCTAGATAATCTATCGAACTCAAAATCAATATATTCTACAACCACTTCAACCTTCATCAATAACTCTAGATCAATCAGTCTGTCGATAATATCTAACAGCTCTGATTCGGTTTCATATAAGTCTTCATAAAACCTCGGGGATATATATGTGACGCCATTTTCCTCACGATATACGCTGGGATCAACTCCACCAAAGTACATGAGGGAATTGTAACGGTAACATTTCAGCAACACCTTTTTTTCTGTTACAGTTAGCAGCTTTGAAGACAAGAACCACTTCTCCAAAGTAGCTGGAACCATGATGAAAGGAACCCTACAATGCCTATAATTAAGCTTTGTCCTGACTGAGTTAGTTATTGGGTAACTCATACCCGTTAATTCATCAAAAACTGGGAGGAAATAAATATTCATGTATGTTCTCTTCCCTCTGGTTTGAATTATTGAAATTAGGCCTTTCTGTATTAGTGCATCGTCGATCTTGGAGAACGACGCTTTCGGAACATGATTGTGTTGTCTATATTCCTGATATCCAGCGTAGGACTGCCCATTTCTATCTGTCCTAAACATAAAGTGTAACTCCCGGATAAATTGTTCTGGCGTAAACATATTCGGGGGATAATTCCTACTCACCAGAATTCTATCTACCATATGGAAATTCTCTGAAATCACTAGGTTGTCTATTAAAAGCATCCAGTCATCAGTCCCTTAACTCTTTAATGCACTCATTATTGCATATATGCATTATACTATGCCTCAATGTTTGAGTCAAGCATTTTTAGTGCATAATATCATTATGTATTGCATTTATGCATTAAATATGATATAATTAAAGTATAGGAGGTGGGTTTAATGAATTTGAATTTTAACAATGATTTTGATACTGAGATGGCTAGATGTTTAAAAGATGTAAGACGGGTTGAAGGTATCAGCGCTGAGGAGTTTGGTAAAAGAATAGGCCTTACACAAAATTACATTACTAGAATTGAAAACGGAGGAATCAAGAATCCATCATTTGATACCGTTGTTAAATTAGCTTATGAATTAAGTAAGACTAACGCTATTATGCACTTCGACGTTAAATTAACTGATTACAAAACGCCATTTGTAGATCTGATTTACTGTTATTTACATCAGCGAGAAATTGAAAGTAACTATACGATTCAAGCAAACGAAAATATCCTATCTGAAATTACCCTGGGAATGGATCATCTTGATGAAAGCGATCTAACCTTTATTGCGGATTATGTTAGTTTTAAGAGGTATTCTAAAGCAATACATTCTCTTTTTTACGAGGCATCAAAAATCGGTATTCAGGATGAAGGATTTGCATATTGGTTATTAAATTCTTTCGGAAATCTCTTAAACAACCACTCAAAAATTAGAGACGATATCGACAAACAGTTCAGAAATACCAAAGCAACAGATCGAATTAACATTGATAAGCTATTCGGTTATATATTCAATACTCTAACCCTATTTGTATCAAATCAAAGTGCTTCATTACCAAAGGAGTAAAAGAATTAACATTCACGACCTTGCATGAACATTTAAATATAGGAGGAAATGATAAACCAGATAAAGACGCACAAAGAAGGCATTCATTAAGGCCTTCTTTGTCTGTTATCTAATATAGTATTTGTTTATTAATTAGCTTATTCAAAACAATTCTCGGTTAATAATGAAGCACTAATATATATATTAAATTATAAAGTAGGAGGTCTCTATCCATGGAAAAGGCACTTACAGCAAAGGAAGCAGCTGAAAAGCTCCGTTGCAGTTATTGGAGAATTATTCAAATGGTACACAGAGGCGAAATCCCGAGCTATAGAGTCGGCAAATATATCCGTATTCGAGAAGAAGCCCTTGATGAATGGATTCGAGCTCAGGAGTTGTTTTACTATAACCCTAAACTTTTACCTAATAACAAAGGTATTACTCGAAAGTGAATTATTCTAAATATCGGGGAAAGCAGTGTGCAATTTGCCTTTCCCCGATAAATCCATAAGAGCCAGCACTATCTGAGAGGACTTGCGATTAAATAAGTCCCATAACGAAACGAAATGGGTGTTAACCATCATGCCAAGACAAGGTCCAGTAACTTCTGAAGGAAAACGAAGGTCAGCATTAAATTCACTTAAGCATGGGCTAAACAACCTTGATTTTCTTGCATGCAAGCAACATGCATGTTTTAACATTATGTCCTGCCCATTATTTAATGAATATGGGAGCAGCGCATTTAACAGTCTAGAATACGGATGTTCTTGTCCGATTGAAAAGAACAAGTATACCTACCTTAAGGAGTGTTATTCTCAAAGAATAATCAACCCTGATTCGAATAAATACAAACTGCTTGAGGACTTAGTAATGGTGAGGATCTGTCTGGAGCGTTCTATGCAATTTGCATCAATAGAGGACGATCTAGTCAGAATTTCCCCGGATAAACGCCGAGAAGAATTAGCTATATCTTTCCGATATCGAAATGGCCTGGTTAAAAAGATCAATGATTACTCACGGATACTATTTTGTTCATGATTACTTAGTTTTCTGTTACGAATATTAAGGAGTGACCGTAATGTTGTATATCAAAAACGACGATAAAGAATACAGTTTAGGCAGAAAAGCTGCTAGCTTGGGTTTATATCTTCGAAAATCTGCCTCCAGGTCTTGTAACCATTGCGGATATATGATTAGTAATTTATATACTAATTCCGTAATTTGCGGCGCAGACTATGAATTAGACCTGGACGAGGCTGAACAACTGTTGAATCTTTATGAAAAGGGTAAAAACTCATAGAGATCTATGACTGACTCTGTTTCCAGAATGATAAATAACGGCTTCGTGCAAAGTGAGCCGTTATTATCAGTACAAATCATCCATATCAAATAATCTACGGGGCATCTACCTTTGGGCTTGGTACTTTAACTTCTCTCATATTGCATTGCATTCTCTCCATGATAATTATGTATGCTATCAACTAAGCGGTTAATATATCCTTTCGCTTTTTCTTCAGATGCGTACCAAACATTGGCTCTAAAAAAGCCATATGGCGTTCCTGTTCTCATGTTTTTGCGCGGAACTTTCCAAATATGGCTATTCCGGTTGTTTTCGGGCAGCAGAACTGCATTACTAGCCGAAGCAAATATGTTATACCAGCGTTCAAAAGGTAATATTTTAAGTTATCTACGCCAAGTTGCCAAAAGAACGGATTTATCTCAGTTTTAATATATCACCTATTTGTACATAGATGGTAATAATTTATGCTTTAAGAACATTTTATCTACTATTTACAAAGCATCCTCCTGTTACCAAGGAATATTGGCAAACAGGAGGATGACTAGTTTGAATTATCCCTTATCCAGCTCGAAAGATTATGCGTTGTATAGGATCTAATTAATATAAAGAGGTTTTCAGTTATCTGCCTGTAAACCTATAACCATCATTCCTCACCCCATTCTAAAATCATACCGTTTGGCGATACGACATAGGTGCCAGCAGACCCGCTGCCACCTTCAGCCGCCCATTTCTTATTACTTACTTGAACACGGTAACATTGCGTACCGTAATAATCAAAGAGTCCGTCACTCTTGGCTACGTAATTCGTGTCGCCATGAAAACCGACACTAATTAAGCGATCCTCTGCCAATTTATCACTAGTGATCGCTTCGGTTGAACTGCCAATAGCAGTGAATATAATCTGTTTCCATGTTCTATTACCATCAGTCACCTGAATAATGTTATTGAAATCTTCAAAGGACATGATTACGCCGTTAGTAATAAAAGCCGCAGCCGCGTTGGGTTTATTAAATCTAATGGTCTTGTATACTGGCGTCTCTCCGTTGTTGTCCATGACATTTACAACACCTTTACTGACTAGGAAACTGATAATCTCCGGGCTATCTGTAAAGGACGCGGCGTAATGAAGCACATTCTGACCAGCGGCATCGAATAAAGTAATGTCAGCGCCTTTATCGATTAGTATTTGGAGTATCTGAATTTTAACTGCCGGCTCGGTATTACGCGATTTGTATAAAGCCGGTGCAATCTTTGTCGTTTCTGCGTCATAAGTGCAGGTCATCATTAGTGGAGTCACATCTCCCGGAGCGACTTGATTAGGTGACATCCCTTTATCAAGGAGTAATTTAACCACTTCCGGGCTCTTACCTTGAACCGCATAATCCAAAGCATTCAGATCATTATCATTGACGGCAGCCAAATTGGCGCCTTTGTCAATGAGCAAACTGGCACAATTGACAGCACCATAAATACAAGCACCCATTAATGGTGTTTCACCGCGAGTACCAAAATCATCATACTTCTTATTGATATCATAACCAGCGTCGATAAACAAACCAATGGTCTCTTTATCGTCCTGTGACAGATAATCAATAAACACCTTATCATCCGTATAGGATATCCCTTTGTCCCGAAGAGTATTGATTGCCCTCTCCTGCTTCGAAGCACAGCCTGATAGTAATGCAATAACCAAAACTACAAGAATACTGATCCTAAGATAATACTTCATTTCTTTTCCTCCGCTTCCCATTTATTACTTCATTATACATTTCTTTCTTTATTATACTACTTTTAAAATACAGTGTCGTTTTCGTATAATAAATCAGCGGCTCACTTTAACGTGAGCCGCTGTGATTGAATTATGGACAACCGGTGGGGCACCGAACTTAGCCGTTAGATTAGATATTTAGGGTACCCCTTTCTCGGAATTATATATGGTTTTCTTAGCCTATAAGGGACTTCACAAATGATCCTGTTACTAATTATATTGGTCCTTCTGAATATCTCGGAGGTATCTAACGAAATCTTCAGCTTGTGACCGAGTAAGTTTCTTGCTTTCTGAGACGTTGTATCTCTTTGCCAGTAAGGATCTGGCTTGATCTGAAGATAAGTGGTTCTTTCCTGCTAAAACGGTCATCTCGGCTAATTGGTTTCTATTAACCGGTTGATCCTGAATTGACGGAACAGCATGTGCATAACAATCATTGTTATTGTTTTTAGCAAAAGCGACCTGGGATTCCTCAATATCCTGCGCAAACATACCGGATGACCTGGTTGCAGAAAGAACAGCGTCAACAATAGCACGTTTCTTCGCCATCTTTAAAACTGTATTAGATAGGTTGTATGCATCCTGGGTTTTGTATTTCTTTTCTTTTGAGTTACAGCTGCCGATACCTTCCGCTTCAACGAGGCCGGTCCGCTTGTTGATTAAAGTGGCTTTGACTTCATAACTCAGAAATCCATCCTCCCAATTCTCAATCCGATTTGTTATTGAGACCAACTTCGAAAACCCAAAGATATCACAAAGTTTCTCTGCTCCCGGTTTTAAAAGAGTTGGCTTGGGACAGCCTGGGATGAAGCCATAATCGACACCAGGAACCATGAGTTCTTTGACAAAGCTCTGTAGCATTTGGATGCGGTTCTTTGCCTCCTCAAAAGTTACTGCAAATTCGGGAACAATTTGGCAAGGATTTGATTCATAATAAGGCTTTTCATTAAATTGGGTCGATGATATTTCCTCAGGGAACACGATAATCTCATTTTCTTGTTTACTGATATTCGGAATTGCTTTAGCTTTATTTAATTGTAAATTGAGTTTTTCTTTTACATTTGCCATAATCGACGCCCCTTTTTACTTAATACTGAAACGGCGGTAATTGGTTTTTCCAAGATATTTCTCATATATTTCAGGTTGTTCAATCTTTAAAAGCTTAGAATCAAAATGCTCGGTAACGATGTTCTTCCAACTGATTAACCGATCTCCGGCAACAGCTATTTCGTAATTGCCCATCAGCCCCTTAATTTTGTTGATTGCTTCTTCCTTGCGTTCCTTGATTACTTTTTCTTCACATTGTGCATTTTCATATTGCTTAACAAGTGACAAGCTGTCCTTCGGCAACGTTATTTGACTCTTATTTTCAGCTGAAGGATATAACCGATCTAATAGCTCAGAGGAAGCATCTGAACCATCAAAAGGTGGCGGGGTCAACGTTTCGACGCAATGCCAAAATTCTCTCTCAAGTTCAATAAGCATGGAAATAAGCTCATCATCCTTTGAGATGAAGTGCCACTTAAACTGGTTCCCCCCGATCAAAACTGCAACATACGCCCCTGAAAAACCGGTAACACTTAAATAATGCTGAACTTGAAGTTGATACTCTTCAGGAATGTTCTCAACCCACTCACCAGATTTATAAACGCTTGCAGTTTTAGCCTCAAAGACACAATTACCATTTATGGGGTCGGTTACTATTCCATCCAGGTTGGCAAGCATGAAAGGATGATCCGAATGCTGCAGTATGGAATATTCAGGCTTAATCTGAAGGCCTGTCCTTTCAACGAATTCCACACGAATTAATGGTTCCATAATCTTTCCCCAATAGGCTGCTTCTCCACTTTCCTTTGGTTCTATCTGGCCTGTTTTTTCCATCCACAACTCGACAGGTGATTTATACCTGTTTAATCCACAGGCTATAGATGCATCACTTCCGCCAATTCCTTTTTTCCTCCATTCTAACCATTCTTTATTGTCCATATTTCTAGTTGATACTAGTACTTTTGCCATTGCTTTCAATCCTTTCTTAAAATGATGAACGGATGGGGTTACATTAGCCCCATCCGTATGAGCCATTCTAAAGGCTTATTAGGCCTACAAATACATCCTAGATAATATGCCTTACCCTTTATTTCTTTTGTAGCCAGGCCGGTAATTTGGACTGCTGTTACTTAATGAATTCTTATCCTTTCTAGCTTGTTTAAGGGCTTTTTGATACCTCAAATAACTATCATAAACATGCTGATCTGGCCGATTTACCAATCTCCTTAGAACTTCTAATGCTCCTTTTTTGTAGACTGTGACGCAGATAAGCTGATTTAGGCTGTCATAAACAGCCCAGAATCTGGACCCGTATTTTTCAATTTTCATTTGGATATCTCCCTTCATAATCGATTTTTAATAATGAACTACCACGCAAACACCGTTATTTAATACTCTTCTGGGAGCAAAGCAGTAACATGATCGACATCATCAATTAGCCAAAACCGTTCACCATTCGCTTCAAAGACTTGGAGATAATCTGCTCCATTTTTAGATCTAACTCGTTCTTCGCCTACCCATTGAATAGCGGTCATAGCCAAGAGAAAAGTGTCCTCTTTAAAATGTTCCTGAAATCCTCTCGTTACATATAAGGGTGAATTGAATCTGTAACTACCTTTACACTCCTGAGGCAATAGTTTTAGCGTTGCTAATGCATTCATAGGATGTACCTCCTTTGATTTTGGACATAAAAATAGCCAGTACATGTGTACTGACTTGAAAAGTAATAGTCGCACTGAGTTGACAAAATGAATTTGATTGGTAATACTTTTGTAGATGGTTTCTTTGCACCTATATAAGGGTGCTTTCTTTTTAATTGGCTAGCAATTCAACTGGTATCAATCTTCATAATGGTACTATCCTCCATTCATGTTAACGGCATCTCACCCGTAGATTATTCACTGTCAATTTAAAAGCAGGCCAATAAGGCCTGCAAAACTTTAGGAAATTACACTTTTTAGTTTACTAATTTGATAATATCACCAAAGCTCACAATATAAGACTAGTTCGTCTAAATCTGGAGCCTTATCATCTTCACTATAAGAACTAAACACTAAAGCGCCTTTAAAATCACTGATAATAGAATAGATGTTAACTAGAATCGCTTTTTTTACTCACATAGAAGCCTCCTCTTCATCATATATATGGCATCTCTCTTGCAAATAGTGGTTATAAAAAAGCAGGCTATGCCTGCTTTTTAGAAAGAACATATATTAAATCACTTTTGGGGGTGAATCACAGTTGTGATTATTTATCATTTCCCCTATAAGATTTGTGACTATGCGATAAAACAGTGAGGGCATCCCGGAAGACACCCTCACTGCGCTGGTTAATCTCCGTTTAGCCACGCCTCCACGTCTTCCAGGGTGTAGTCAAACCGGCTTCCGGCGACCACAGAATTGGAGCTTTGGTCCACTATCATGTAGTCACCTAAATTGTCGAGACTAATCTTGGCACGGGACCTGTGCAACGAGTAACCAACTTTATTCAATGCGCGTCGGAGCCTCTGCTCCTGATTCTTATGAGTCTTTTCAGACATAACTTTTCCCTCCTTGTAAAAATCAGTAATAGTTATCCCTTCCAAGCCTCGCCCTGCCATGCCACGCTTTGAACCTTATCAGTTTTTCCCAATCTTATTGCTAGCTTTCATACAACTAGAGGTTTAAACGATTTTATAACAATATTATAACAGTTATTGAAGAAATTGATAGTTCTTATATTATTTGTTCCAACACCTGACCATTATCCTTTAGCAAGCCTTCTCTTTATTCATCGGTGGTATATATGTGCTATGACAATATTCCAAAAGCTAGGTGTATGGGTTGCCTCTATCGGATGTGCCAATTCACGAACGATGATAAAGTCGAATATTGGAGCTTTGTCGACCTCCATTAGAATTGAGACTATCCTTCAATGTTCAAGATTACCAACGATATCGGTTATCGGTTATCTTGTATCTGTTATCTTGACCTCTGAAACTTGAATACCAGGTTAGTTAGCATGCTTCGTAACCTAGGGAACAATCTCTCCTTTGCTTCACTGATGTAATATTCGCTGTTTGTTTGTTTATTTATCTGATCGGTAGGAATAAGCAAACGATGCGTAAGCTGAATTTCTTCTAAACTAAACTTGATTGACCTCAATGCGGTATTGCCTTCCCAGATAACACCTGATTCATCGCTGACAACTTGCTTTCCAGGAGCTTGGGGTAAATCATATTTCTCATTTTGATAAGTATGAAAACTTTCATTTCATATTGACAAGGAATTCATTGCTTCCTTTCCTATCTTAGCATTATATAATAAAAGCAGACCAACGGCCTGCTGAATCTTAGGTATTACCATTATATTTCTTATTCTTGATTTTCGCATGACGCTATGGGGAGCTTTGTTATATCGTTATAAAGTCGCTCTAATGTCGCCTTTTTTACTTTCGACTTAAGTTCACATTCCCATATTACTATAACACGCCACCCCATCTCTGTAAGACGCTTATATACTTCACGATCATGTTGCTGATTCTTTTCAAGCTTTGGACGCCAATACTCCACGTTTGACTTTGGCCATACAAAATATGGGCAACCATCATGCTTATGCCAGAAGCAACCATTAACGAAAATAATAACCTTATACTTTGGCAAAACAATGTCCGGGTGACCTGGATACCTCTTGTCATTTTTACGATAACGAAGGCCTTGAGAGAATAAGTGTTTTCTGACCTTTTCCTCGGCTGTTGTATCTTTATTACGGATGCGAGACATGTTATAGCTTCTAACTTCTTTTGATAGATTATCTGACATCCTAATAACCTCGCTCTTTAGATTACACAAGTAATATACTCAATTATTCAAATCTCTAAATAGCAAATCATAGATACTTTCGCTAAGAATCTTCGCAAAAAGCGGCGGTACTGCATTACCAATCATTTTATATTCAAGCGAAGTTCCTGAAATGAACTCGTAATCGTCTGGAAAAGTCTGTAGACGTGCTGCTTCTCTTGGCGTTATTGTTCTTGACTGTTCCGAATCTGGATGAATATGACGCAAACCATCCTTATATAAGTGCGCTGGGATTAAATTGCTTGGTTCATTCCACTTGAGAACGTGATATTTATGAATATTTGATTCTCTACCCGTTAGTGATGTATATAGCTTTTTAAGAGCATCAACAGAAGTATATTTATTTTCACCACTTTCTAAATCTCTTGCTAGTAATTTAAATACTTCCATATCTCGGGCATTGCTATAACGCGGTTCATGATTGTGTATTCCGTCTTTATCTGGAAGCGTATGTGAATATCTTCTCCCATTTATAACAATAGGCTGCTGTAAGGGATACAACTTTTGTAAATCTCCGATAGCATCTCGAACAGTTGATACCTTTCGACTTTTGCGGCTTGGTAAGACTCTATTATAGAATTCATTTAAAAGTTTACCTGACGATATACCGTAATAATTAGAATTAATACCCAGTATAATAATGCGGCTTCGGTTTTGGGGAATACCATATTCCGCAAAGTTTATTATAGCATCTTTAAGATTTGGCAAAATACTATACCCAATTTCAGCGAACTTCTCGCAAATTAATTCAGCTATTAACTTAGTGCCATCCCCCGGTCTTGAACTTAACATCCCAGGTACATTTTCAAAAACAAATGCGCGAGGCTGATAGTGTTTAACAATCTCGATATAACTCTCAAATAGATAGTTTCTATAATCATATTTCATACTATTTTCATCACGAATGCGACCTGCTATTGAATATGCCTGACAAGGTGGCCCGCCAATGATTAAATCTACAGTTCCTCCATGTTTTGAAACAAGAGCGTCTAAGCCTACTGACTTACCATATTCCGCATCGTCCCAACCCATAATTAGCTCTTTTGTTCGCTGAATGTCAAAGCGGAGAACGCGTTCTTCAGCATCATCATACCTCCATTTTCGTTTCAAATGATTTCGAAGATTATCGCAAGGAGCTTTATCCCATTCAACACATGCAATAGTATTATAAAAACCAGACTGCTTGAAACCTTCAGTTAGGCCACCACATCCTGCAAATAAATCAATTGTATTCACAATACCTTTCTTTGAGTTTCCCATAATACTCAATAAATGTTTGCCTATAGCGAAACCCAAAAGGGGCGGGACTGCATTACCAACCTGCCTGTTTTGTTGGGTACGTGTTCCATAGAATACAAAATCATCAGGGAAAGACTGCAATCGAGCATTCTCCCTAATTGTTGGTACGCGGTTGTATTCATAATGAAAATGGTTTCTATGACCTGTGTCTATAGTTCTAGATGGTTTGTTGCCGTCATATCTTGTCCAAGCCTCATTAAACCTGCGGCTTTCACCAACACCTTGGGGCAAATCTTTATAATTTCCACCTTCTGGAACCAAAGATATAGTATCTTTTACCATCTGTGTATGTGCTGTTGCAACGTGATTATACAATACGTTATTAGAACCCCGCATCAATCTCTGATACTGTGTTTTCACTTCACCAGAATATTTGTCATTTTCTTGGCCAAGTTCTAAAACTCGTGATGGCAAATCGCTAATAGCATCACGACACGTCCTGTAAGTATCTAGAGTAAATTGCGGTTCGGGAAAACTAACGTTCCCAATGTCCTCTCTTATTCCGATAAATATAAGACGCTTCCTTATCTGAGGAACGCCATAATCTGCCGCATTTAGGATTTTGCATCCTACATTGTATCCCAGTTTTTGAAATCTCTTGAGTATTTCCTCTTTGATCTGACCACCGTATAAGGTTGCCATGCCTGGAACATTTTCAATGACAAAACCTTTTGGCTGAAATTGCCGAACAACCTCGAAAACAGCAAGATATAGTTTGTTCCTTTGATCATCAAAATTGCGTGGGCCAGTCAGTGAAAAGCCCTGACATGGAGGGCCTGCTATTATAACGTCTATCGTTTTTCCCCCAGCCAGTTCCTTTATTCTATCAAACGTTTCTTGCTTTGAAAGATCAGCATTTAGTGCGATTGCTCCCTTGTGATTTTTCTCAAAAGTTACTAATGCTGCTTCATCATTATCCACACCAACAATTATATTAAACCCAGCGTCAAGAAAACCTTTAGAAAGTCCTCCACATCCGGCAAAAAGGTCAATTGCATTCATATCTAATTTCTCCTCATAGTCTTCCTGAAGTTAAGAATAACCCAAATACAATTCTTCTGTGATATTCAATATTGTTAAAGTTAGGTACAAAGAAAGAGTTTGATGGTATACGTATGCTTTGCCCATTAAATGACTGAAGATAATCGCTGCTTACCTTTGGATGAACCTGCACTTCAAGTGAATCATTGAGTGTAAAGAATCCTTTATCAAACGCCCAGTGCAAATCACGGTTTAATGCGATGCCGTTATCAGGAATAAATAATCCACCATGACTTTTTGGTTTGATGTGGGCAGCCTCTAAATTTGAATAATTTCCATAGCTAATAACTTTACCCGTGATAGCGCATTTATTCTCATAGCCGACCATTACAAAGTCTCTAAATGAATTTGCGTTAAATAAATCTGCAACAGAATCAGTATCTTCTTCTGCTGCTACCCTCCTCGTAACACTAGTATCAATTGCAACAGGCGGTTCCCCATGACTCATTATTCTTGCAACCTGTGTTTCAAATTCCGAAATAACGCCTTCATATATCCCATACCCACCAGTTATGGGATACTCGTCAATAATTTGGTCACAAAAATGATACAATTTAGAATCATGATCTTTAATCAAATCCATAAAGTATACCGTTTGTGTTCCAATATTCTCCTCATTAATCTCGTCTTGACGCATAACAACAATGTCATTTGTCCCAAACAGGAGTTTATTATCTTCAAGTTCATTATTCAAATAGATCCGATGCTCATTTCTTGGATGTTTGGCCCGTGATCCATGAAATTTATCATTATGATATACGTAGTTGCAATAAACCTTCTTACCAGAGTAAAGTGGAATTATCGGTAATAGAGCAGAGTCATTTAATTCGGCCGTTGTCAGAGGCGGGAAGAAACTCTGGACATTGTTGTTCATTGAAGTAAGCATATATCTTCCCCTATGTACAACTCCATCTATACCTACACTTCCCAACTCTTGAAATCCGCATTTTTTCAAGTAATAAAGCATCATTTTCCTCCATTTTACCTAGGCAAAGATTAACAATATTCCTTTAAGGTACTACAGATAATCAATTATCTATGACTAAGTATACCAGATTTTCTTTTACATTATAAAGCAACTACACAAGACAATATAGCCTTATTTTTCATGTATATTTATTATTCTTTTTGGCTTGACTAGGCGCGCCAATGGCGAAGCACTTGTTAATGCATTCCTTAGATCTTCATCAGTAGCAGCGACATATCTTTTTGTCATATTCAAATCTGTATGGCCCATTATTCGTTGGAGGAATAAGGCATTACCCCCATTACGCAAAAACCCCAAGGCGAATGCATGTCTTAAATCATATGGGCGTATCTTCACACCAATAATTGTTGAGTAATGCTCCAATCTATCTCCCCATGTATTTTTGTTTAGTGTCGTTCCATCCGCTGAAGCAAATAGTACAACATCTTTTGCCCATTCGGTTGGACGAACAGATATAAGTCTTGCTATTAAAGAACATGTTAACTGACTAATCGGCAATGTCCGCTGTTTCCGTGTTTTTGCTATATCTGCCGGAACAATAACCTCCAACATCTTTGAATTAAAGTCTGATACAGATAGATTGCAGGCTTCTTTCGGCCTTATTCCTGTGTCAAGGGTTAAACATATCAAAGCTTTATCTCGTAACCCGGCGTAAGTATTTATATCAGGCAAACTGATCAAACGAGCTAAAACAGATGAATCAATTTGGACAATACGCGGTTCGGCCTTTCTCCTTGTAATACTTTCAAGAGGATTTTCCTCAAGAAAACCCTGTTCAGCTACCCATTTGAAATATGCTTTCAAATAAACGAGCCTAAGGTTGAACGTTGCCGGTGCACATTTCTCAGCAAGATATTTGTACAAATTCGTCTTAAGATCTCCTTCGGCATATCTATGATAGAATTGTCTCACATGATAATCATAGTCCTTTAGAGTACGTTCTGAGCGTCCCTGAGCTGCCTTTTCACTAAGAAACTGTACCAAGCCTTCTTCCCAGTTAATGTTGCGTATAATATTTCCTTTTCTTTTTCTGGACATAAATATGCCTCCTTCATATTTAGCGCAGCCTATAACATGATAAGAGACATTCTGAACATAAATGTAATTGATATGGTGGTTGTGGTGAAGCGGTTAACACACAGGATGTGGAGACGGCTAATAGCAACACACCGGACACTTCATTTTTCACCACACCGGACTAGATCCCAATTTCACTGTCGTCCGCATATAACAAAAAGCACCGAAATACGCTTAAATGCCGCATTCAGTGCTAGTTTGAACGTTATGGGGTGAATGATGGGACTTGAACCCACGAGTGCCGGAGCCACAATCCGGTGCGTTAACCACTTCGCCACATCCACCATGAATAATTTTTTGTTTTTGAGAAATACACTTCAAATGAAAAATGGCGCGCCTGGAGAGATTCGAACCCCCGACAACCTGCTTAGAAGGCAGATGCTCTATCCGGCTGAGCTACAGGCGCACGTTTTAATCACTGCAGCATTGATTATGGTCGGGGCAGAGGGATTCGAACCCCCGGCCTCCTGCTCCCAAGGCAGGCGCGCTACCAAACTGCGCTATACCCCGCCGCTTTTTGTGACAATGAATAGTATATCCCAAGAGAAAAAACTAGTCAAGAAGCATTTTTATTTTATGCATTTCAAATTTCTATTAATTTTTTATACTTCAGATTGTCATTTAACTATCAAATAACGATCAAAGTGATTTCATTAACGCTGTCAGCAATGGAACTGCTTTTGCAAAAGCCCGGGCTCTGTGGCTGAGACAATTTTTTTCATCCAGACTAAGCTCTGCCATCGTTTTCTGGAGGTCAGGCAGGTAAAACACAGGGTCATAACCGAACCCACCGGTTCCAATCCTCTCGGTCAGTATTCTTCCTTCAACCGATCCCTCCGTCAAATATTCCTGGCCGTCAGGACAGATGATTGCCAGTGCACAGCGGAAGCGGGCAGTCCTGTTTTCCTCAGGTACGCCTTCCAGGTCTGTCAGAAGTTTTTCTATATTATGCTCATCATTTTTCGGTTCCCCGGCATAGCGTGCCGAAAGAACGCCGGGCGCTCCCGCCAGAGCATCCACTTCAAGCCCTGAATCGTCTGCCAGCGTAATCATTTTCCCCGTGGCACAGGCAGCCCGCGCCTTAATAAAAGCATTTTCGGCAAATGTACTGCCAGACTCTTCAACCTCCTGGTAATCCGAAAGATCGCTTAACGACAGAATTTCAATTTTTCCGTCATTAAGCAATCCCTCCAGTTCCATTACTTTGCCCTTATTCATTGTCGCAAGCAAGACCTTCATCCTTACAAACCTCCTTCGGACTATGTTACCGGAAGCTCTTTGGCCAGCGCTTCCTCCTGCAAAGCGCTGAGTTTTTGAATACCTGATTCACCGAGGTTTAAGAATGAATTCAGATCCTCTTTGTCAAACGGCTGACCTTCTGCAGTACCCTGAATCTCTACAAAACGCCCCGAACCGGTCATCACAATATTCATATCGACTTCGGCTTTGGAATCCTCCTCATAGGCAAGATCGGCTACAGGTATCCCATCTACTTTGCCTACAGAAATGGCCGCAATACTGTCCGTTAAAGGGTCCTGCTTAATCAATTGATTTTTGAGCAGGTAGTTTACAGCATCAGCCAGGGCAACATAAGCACCCGTAATCGAAGCCGTCCTGGTCCCGCCATCTGCCTGAAGGACATCACAATCCAGCCAGATGGTCCTTTCTCCAAGTTTACTCAGGTCGACAATGGAACGCAGCGCCCTGCCGATCAGCCGCTGGATCTCCATTGTCCTTCCGCCCAATTTCCCCTTGGAAGCCTCACGCTGATTGCGCACGGCCGTCGCCCTCGGAAGCATAGAGTATTCCGCTGTGACCCAGCCGCTGCCGGTCCCCTTTTTAAATGGCGGTACTTTATCTTCAACAGTAGCCGTGCAAATCACCCTGGTTTTCCCGACCTCAATCAGGACGGAGCCTTCGGGAAGGTCCGTAAACTTCCTGGTAATCTTCACAGGCCGGATTTCATCGGGCTGTCTTCCGTCAAATCTTAGCATATTATCGAACTCCCTTTCTGTTTCAAGAATTTATTATTAAATCAGTACTTATACTTTCTGATAGACGAACCGGATTCTTGCAGCGACAAGAGCGAGGATCAGTACAGCAGAGCCAAAAAGAGCCAGAATTTTGACAATCAGATCAAAGAAAAACTGCTCCGGCACCATTTGGATCAGGATATCGGTCTCCGGATCAAGCAGCCAAAGGTCATTCGTAAAAATCAGATAGTGAAAGCTGTCCCAAAACACTTGAAAATCCCGCCAGACCGCAATCCCTACTGCCCCGAATATACAGAGAAATATGACTGCCGCGGCCAGAAAGCCGCCGGCCCAGGAACGGAAGTATTTCTTCCCGTTGCTTATCCTTAGTAAGATCAGAAACAGAAGCAGGACAATCAGACCTGCGTTGCGGACCATGCGGCTGCTCAGGTACAACCTTTGAACATCTGCCATATGGACGATTTCCCGCTGATTAAACACCTGTCTTTCCTGACCGTTAATCTCTGCACGGATTTCAAGGTTATCCTTGTCCCCCTGGATATAAGCCAGCAGTTCCGTGGTCGTCACCATCAGATCTTTTTCCGGCATCCCGGTCACAGATACCGTGTCCAGTTTGTTATATTCCGACCGGAAGAAATTGAGATCAAAGACGCATTGTTCAATCACCGTCAGCAACATGACAGCGATTAGAATCAATCCGCTGACAATTGCAAGAAACCCGTTCGCAGCCTTCTTACCTGACATCATTTCTCCTCATATATCCTAATATCCTTACCAAATACATTAACCAAATATCCTAGTTAAATACGTTAATCCTCACTTCGTATCTTGCCCAAATTCCTACTTGTTCTTTCTGGCCAACGCAATGCCGTCTCCAAACGGAAGCACGCTTACCTCAAATCCCGGCAGACAGGCCAGACGCTGCAAGAAATCCCTCATACAACCGACCATTCGATCATACTTTCGGTCAAAAACCGAACCAGGCACAACCCAGCCCCTGAATAGAACATTATCCGCCACCAGAACCCCGCCAGAGGAAATAAGCGGTGTGATAAGATTAAGGTAATCCAGGTACTCCTCTTTGGCTGCATCTACAAATATCAAATCGTAAGTTTCCGTCAGTTTCGACAGGCCGTGCAGTGCATTCTCACAGCTGAAGTCAACCAAATGGGTAAGCCCGGCCTTTTTCAGATATTCTTCTGCTCTGTTGAGCCTCCCTCTGTTCATATCCAGCGTATAAACCCTGCCTCCGGTTTCGGCTGCACCTCTGGCCAGATAAACGGTGGAATAACCGATCGCCGTACCGATCTCCAGAATACGCTTGGCATCCGTCATCTTGACCATTAGCTCAAGGAAGTGACCAACTGCCGGTGTAACCACAGGAATTGTTTCCTCCAAAGCAACGCTTTCCATCTCACGAAGCAGCCCATCCCTGGCAGGAAGCAATTCTTCGAGGTACCTTTCCAGTTCAAAAGAATAGAACAAACCATCACCCCAATATTTGATATTCTTTCCTTCCTGTCTCGTAAAGATTCTGCCCGAGGCTGTCAATCAGGACAATGGCAGGAAAATCTTCAATAACAAGTCTCCGGACTGCCTCCGTTCCGAGTTCCGGATAGGCAATGATCTCAGCTTCCTTGATGCAGGAAGCCAGGAGTGCTCCGGCACCGCCGATCGCCCCAAAGTAGACTGCACCGTTTTCCCTGATGGCCTGTATGACCTCGGGAGAACGAAGCCCTTTTCCGATCATCCCCTTTAAACCTTTGGCCAGCAGACTAGGAGAATAGGCATCCATTCTGCCACTGGTTGTCGGTCCGGCAGATCCGATAACTTTACCTGGAGAAGCCGGGGCGGGTCCCACAAAATAGATCACCTGTCCCTTAATATCAAAGGGCAGCCCCTCTCCCCGAGCTAAGGCCTCAACCATTTTCTTATGAGCCGCATCTCTTCCGGTATAGATGACTCCGCTGATCAGCACCTTTTCACCGCATCTGAGAAAAGCAGCAGTCGTATCATCCAGCGGTGCTGAAATTTTCCGGGTTTCAACCGTTTTATCATTACTCACAGGAAGAAACCCTCCCTTCCAAAACCACCTGACGATGTCGGGTAACATGACAATTAATATTTACAGCTGCGGGCAGCCCTGCAATATGCGTCGGAAATACCTCAATATTTACGGCCAGTGCTGTCGTCCGACCGCCAAAACCCTGGGGGCCTATCCCTAAATGATTAATTTTAGTCAGAAGCTCCTGTTCCAGCCGGGCATATTCCTCAACCGGATTGGATTCCCCGATCGGACGAAGCAGGGCCTTTTTAGCCAAATAGGTAGCCTTTTCCATCGTGCCGCCGAGTCCAACTCCGACCACGATGGGTGGACAGGGATTAGGCCCGGCTTTATCCACCGTTTCCACAATAAAATTCTTTACAGCAGGCAAACCATCCGAAGGCTTAAACATTTTCAAGGCACCCATGTTTTCGCTGCCAAACCCTTTCGGTGCAATCGTAATCCCAATCTTGTCCCCTGATACGATTTCATAATAAATAACCGCAGGTGTATTATCTCCGGTATTGATCCTGTTAAAAGGATCTTTGACGATAGATTTACGCAAAAAACCCTTTTCATAGCCCCTGCGTACGCCCTCATTCAAGGCTCCCGTCAAATCTCCGCCGATAATATGCAGGTCCTGGCCAACTTCTACAAACAATACCGCCATCCCGGTATCCTGACATATCGGTATATTTTCTTTGCCTGCAATCTCCGCATTTTCCAAAAGCTGCTGAAGTACTTCTCTGCCCTGGGGGGATTCCTCAGTGCCAAGAGCCTTGTTCAAAGCATCAATAACATCCTGATTCAGAATACAGTTCGCCTCAATACACAGTCTCTCCACTGCGGAAATGACCTCGTTAACATGAATCTCTTTCACAATTTACCTCCGCTTTTTGTCCGGAACACTTTTATTCAGTATAGCGCAAATACGGGATTCAAGAAATATAACTTTTAAAAAAGGTTTGCCGTCAAAAAAAAACATCTTTGCCAGAAAGATCTTACTTCGACAAAAATGTTCGATAAACGTTGTATTCGATTTTTATTCTTTTCTGGAAAGCCTCTCATATTTATCGGATAAAGTTTCCAGAATGCCGATAATACGCATCCGGTCTTCCTGTTCAAAAAATTCCAGAATACTTTCAAGCCTTTCGGTCCTTGTCTCAATTACCGATTTGACCAGTTTTTCTCCCTTGGGTAAAATATTAAGCCTTACGATCCTGCGGTCCCGTTTTTCCCTGATTCGCTCCACATAGCCGGCTCTTTCCAGCTTGTCAGCCAGATCCGTTGCCGTACTACAGGCTGAAGAAATTTCCTTGCAAAGCTCACCCATCGTAATCTGGCCCTTTTCAAAAATAATCGTTAAAACTTCAAACTGCTGACGGGAAATACTAAGCTTTTCTGCGAAATCACTCTTTTGCCTTTGGGTAGAAACGGTGAGCCTCTGAAGCAAATGGTCAAGATGACCTGCTAACTCTCTGTTCTCTAACATGCGAACACCCCACCTCAAAAAATCAAATAGATAACCCCTATATATAAGTATATATTTGCACATATCATTTTTAAAGTATTTTACCATATTCCGGAAATTAACACTAGTAAAATTTTCATAATTCAAATATTATTGATGATTTTAACGATAGGTGTTATATAATTAATATCATAACGTATCTTGATCTTTTCAACAAATGGTAAAATATTGAAGTTATTGTTCGAAAAGATTGATTCCGCTTGGGGATACTTTAGCAGTTACTTCATCATCCTGCACGGTTCCTGAGGCGTAGCCGATCAAATCATTACGGTACCTTAAGTTCTCCAGACCGATTCCGCGATAGGTTTTAATGTCCTGCCCCTCGACCCGGATCTTCACGATTTGGGCAGTTTGAAACTGAGTCAAGGTGTTGACTAAACCATAAAGAGCAGTTTCGGCCGCGACATTGCTGTAAGGCTCAAGGAATTCCTTGCTAAGATCTACTGTGGCAATGCCGTTTTTGATTCCAATGTCCAATAACACCGTCTGCGGGTTTACCATCGGATAAGCGCTTGATTTTCCGGCCGGCCCCAGCAGCCATTGGCTTACTGTTTCGCGAGCCAGGCTCAGTGTCTTGGGAATTGTTCGATTCTCTTCGATTAAGACTTTTCCGTCAGCATCTGCGAAATAAAGTTTTACAGTTTGTTCCGTCTGCTGAGATTGTGTAGTCACTTCAACCGTGTCTTCCTGAGCAGTCTTATCCAGAAGTTTGCTTAAAGGAGCATTACCTCCGCCTTCCTTGATCAGATCATTCAGGATATTGCAGCCGACCAGAAGTGTAATGACTGCGATCAGCAGAATGAAAGTCAGCAGCAGCCGTATTTTTCTCATAGGAAGTTCTCCTTTCTAAAATAATAATAAAAATGTCCGCTAAAAAGAAATTTCTAAAAAGATAATATGCTTTGTCCTAAAGAAATAGAATTCAGGGAGGTCAAAAAATATGAAAATAAGAGCCTTGTTGGTTGATGATGAATCCCCGGCCCGTAAAGAACTGCGTTATCTCTTGAAATCATTTGAAGACGTGCTAATTGTTGGGGAAGCAGAAAACGCGCTTGAAGCCATGGAACTAATTGACAGTGTCGACTATTCCGTTATTTTTCTCGATATCAATATGCCCGGCTTAAACGGCATTGAACTTGCCAGAAAGCTTTCCCAGAGCCCGAAACAACCGGCGGTAATTTTTACGACTGCCCATGAAGAATTTGCTTTTGATGCGTTCAGTGTTCATGCTTACGATTATCTTCTTAAGCCGATTCATCCGAAGCGGCTTGAAGAAGCCTTAAATACGGTAAGAAAGCGTAAAACGCCTGCTCCAGGTCAACCTAAAACTGAACCGGTCAAGGAGGATATCCCTGAATTCAAACCCCTGGAAGTGATTGCCGCTGAATATAACGGGAAAACCATCCTGATCCGGCCGGAAGAAATTATATATATTTCCACAGATAAGGACAATGTTTACGTCAAAACAGAAGCTGACTTCTACCTGACTCGTTATACGCTGCGGGATTTGGAATCCAGACTCGATCCAAAAACTTTTTTCAGAACCCACCGCTGCTATCTGGTCAATATAAAAAAAATGAGGGAGCTTGTCCCTTATTTTAATGGTACGTATACTGTGATCGTGCAGGACAAGGACAAAAGTGAAGTCCCAGTCAGCCGCACTCAGGCCCGCCGACTCAAAGAGATCCTTGGGATATAGTACCATGTTAACCCTAATCTTCATATATTGACGGCAACGCTTTATTGTGGAAAATTGCTTGCCACTATATGATCATTATACGGTTAATAAAGTACTAGAAAAAACGCTCCAGATAAAAGCCGATTTCTTTCCCCTGATAGGTCGGCTTTTTTTGTTTGGCCGCTGTATTCAACGGCACAGCAGGCTTGCCGTCAACAGGAAGTGATGTGGATTCCTCAACATTAACAAAGCATAAAGGCGGGAACAAGACACACCACCAATTAGCCCCTTCAGCATTTCCTATCTTGATCTCAACCGCTTCGTAGTCTCCCGCCGGGAGTACAATATTACCATAAGATTTTGTTGGGAAAGCAAATACACCATAATCAAGGGTCACCGGATAGGTTTTCCCCCACTCTTTGACTACGCTCCTGGAAATCTCCAGTAACTGGCCTTCCATGCTCAGAAGGATTTCTCTGGATTCGGCCAGAGATTGTGATTCAGCCAGGTTCGGGGAAGCAGCCTTCAAAACTTCATCCCTTACCGCATATTTCAGCAGCTGATCCTGTTCACTGTCCGAATTCGCGATAACATGAAAGCGAATGAGACTTGTACTGTCATACGCTTCGGTTTCCGCACTGTTTGCTGACTGGCCGCAGGGATTGATCACCAAGAAACTAAAACACAAGATCAGGCAGACAATTAACTTTATTATGCTTTTATTCACAAATATTAACATTTAATTTCCCTCTCTCAGTACCTTGAAATTCATATATACAAAATACTTCTTTCTATGTCAATTATTTCCAACAAAGAAGTTTTCTATTCAGTGCGTCTCAGAAGTTTTTTAGGCAGTGCGAATATTTATTGAAGTCTGAAAATAAGATTCATAAGGCCCTGTCAAATTTGCTGACAATCTGCCGAAGGAATCGGGTGGAAAAATGCTCCTGGACTTCCAGTCTCCACTGTATTTGTTGTACATTAGCACAATTGCCGGACTGGCCACAACAGCCGGCTGCCTGATTGTGCTTTTCCTGGGAGACCCTCCGGATTGGATTCTGGCCGTTCTACTGTCCGCAGCAGGGGGCGTCATGTTTGCTGTGGTGGCCTTTGATCTTTTGCCGCTGGCTGCATCCTTCAAACAGCCGGGACTGCTCCTGGGCGGGATTTTGTCCGGTATGATACTGATGTCTTCTGCCGACAGACTGCTCAAAGCAAGAAACCGTCAGCTTCCCAATCATAGATACAGCCGTTTGAAACGGATGGGCATCCTGATTGCCTCAGGCATAGCGCTTCATGATATACCTGAAGGAATGGCCATTGCTGCGGGGCACGAATCCGCCGGTCAATTGGGTACATTCATCGCCCTTGGTATTGCTCTGCATAACCTGCCTGAAGGAATGGCCACTGCTACACCTCTGGTAATGGCCGGGATCAGAAAACCGAAGATTCTGGCGCTGACTCTCCTGATTGCAATATTTACTCCGCTGGGTGCCTTGCTCGGCAGGGTGGCCATGGAGCTTGTCCATACCTCGCTCTGTTTTTTTGTGGCCCTGGCCGCTGGGGCGATGGTGTTTCTGGTTCTGGCCGAATTATGGCCGCTGTCCCGCGAAAACCACCCGGTCTGGGCCTTTCTTGGAGGACTGGGCGGATTTATTTTCTTCGGATTTATCTCCGTCTTCTTACCGCATTAATACCGCCGCTCCTTGCCATCCATGGTATAAGTGGAGCTCCAACTCTATCCTACGCATGCACGGTATGAAGGTATAGACATAGCAATTCGCTATTCACAGGATCTTTGTTCGGCATTAGTCCATCCGCGACGTCAAAAAGACAGCCCGAAGGCTGTCTCTGACTCTTTGTTAATACGTTAAATTATTACTGCAGGACTGTGGCGGCATAATCGCCCATGGCCTGATAGCCGTCCTTATTCGGATATCTCCCGTCATCGGAATATTTTCTGAGGATCTCGTCCCCATCGCCAAACAGCACCCCTTTAAAATCAAGTGTTGTAATCTTTTGTTCCTGTGCATAAGCAGTTTCCCATTCCCTGTATTGTTTATAGAGCTCATCCGTGTCAGGGAAAGGAATCGGCAGCACCAGGACAGGCTTGATTTGATTGGCTATAGCTTTTTCGACTATGGCTTTGATATTGTTTTGGTATTCTTCCAGTGGTGTGCCGCGGATGGCATCTCCAACGCCGGCAAAAATAATAACTGTGCCCGGTTTCTCAGCAATTACATCCTCTTCAAAGCGATCCAGCAGGCTGGATGCATTCTGATAAGTCTGACCGGAATTTACCACTTCCACTTTCAGGACATCCGCAAGATGCTGCGGCCAGGAATTACTTGGTTCACCCGGGTAACCGTACGTAAATGAATCACCCAGACACACCATTTTGGTATTGACAGTCGTACCGCTGCCATTCAAAACAGCATCACCGTCGGTATTGCCGGCTTCATTTTCTGCACCGCCCTCAGTGCTTGCTCCGCCGTTCTGGACTGTCGAGCTGCCGCTGGCGGACTGTTCCGGTGTTCCTCCGTTCCAAACATTTACATACCCAAAGACCAATACAATAACAGCCATCAATACGGAAAGCTGAATAACCCTAATTTCCAAACGGTAAGTGCGCAATGTTCATTCCTCCTCATCGCAATATTTTTCTACATATTTCCCTTAAATCCTTCCCGAATAAAACTTTTTTCGTTCTTCGTTTCCTATTGATTACAGTTTGTTTAGCATTTTAAGGCACTCCGGCATTTTAAACTGCATAACCTGATACATAAGGAGGTGCCTAATTCATATGGAATACATTGTTAAAGCACGCGAACTCGGCGAAGCGCTTCTGCAAACACCGGAAGTACAAAGGCTGAAAGAAGCAGAAGCCGAAATCCAAAACGACCCTGAAGCTGCCAAAGCTTTTGCGGCATATCAGGATAAAGAACGCCAAATCCTGACCGCTCAAATGTTCAGTAAAGTGGTATCCGAAAAGGATACCTTAGCGCTCATCGACTTAAAAATGCGCCTGATCAAACTATATCCTTCCATCCGAAGCTTCTTCTCCATCCAGCAGGATCTGGAGAAAATAATGGCAACTGTGAACCTGACGATCACAACCACAATTTACGGTATGCCCAGTGCCGAACAGCTGCCTTTCCCCAAAGAAATCCAAAATCTTGCCCAGCAGCTTCTGGATACGATCGGAGGCGACAAAAACGGCCCTGCCATGACGATCCCGGAAGGCTTTCGAATCCCTGAAGGGCTCAATGTCTCCGAACTGCTAAGCCGGTTAAATCCCAAGAGCAAATAAACCACGTCTTATTCTGCCGTTTGTCTTTTCTTATTATAAGGGATAGGAGATTTTTTTAATGACGTTTTTGAACAGCAACCAATATCTGAATAATCAATACTTTGGAAGTTCTTCCTCTGCAGAAATGTTCCCGCCCTTAACACCTATCCCTTTAACGTTGGCCCTTTTTCTGACTGACAGTTTGTTTCCGCAAAATAGCTACAGCCCCGCCGGAGCGTTGCTGATACCGCTGAAAATATTAAACATCCCCCTCAGTTACCTGACAGTTATTGCGCTTGGACTCGCAACTTCTCTGCTGGCAAAGTGGTCTTCTGCTTTCTCGGGTATTCCTGCTCTCAGTCAATATCAGCAGGCTTATCCGGATATCAGGCTATTCCTTAATGGCCTGCCCTTATCTCCCCAGTCAAATGATGCCGGAGCAGGTGGTAATGACACAGGAAATCAGCAGGAACCCGAAACTCCGTTGGAACCGAAAGGTTTGGCGTTTAATTTGGCTTTGATTACACCTTACTCCGGAGTGCCTCAAAGTACCGGCACCAAATTTGTATTAATTTATGGCATTGAAATATTTGAAATTAAGAAACTCCCGAAAACGATTATCCCCTTGCTTATCTTATTTATTTACTTCCTGTTCTACCCCAAATACAAAAATGATCCGGGCAATACTGAATAATTAAAAGGGGGCCAATGCAAAAAATGTCTGCCGTATTCCATCACCGCAGTCAAATTTATCAGAACACCTCTCCTGCCGAATCTTTGACTGGGGAAAAAATAATAGAGGCAGCGGTCCCTTTTTATATCTCCCTCCTGATCTCCAACGCACTCCATCCAAGTAACAACAGTCCAGTCGGCACCCTGATCATCCCGCTGACCAAAATCATGATTCCGCATGGGTATTTTATTATTATTGGTCTGGAACTTGCAACGGCCCTATTTTATAAATGGTCCGCTGTTCCGGTTTCAGCCCGAATATTCTTTCCGGGAGAATACGGTCAGTCCCTGCCGGACATCAGTGCTTTAAGGGAGGACAGAATACTTCGTCTCAAGATGACTCAGACTCCGCTGATCCCGAAGGAAGGAATGACAATCAATGTTTCTTTTAGTGTCCCTTTTACGCCTGTGCAAAGCCGTGCTTCCACCTTATATGCTTTTAAACTCAAATCCATCGACAGTGTTCCGGGATACGTGGTACCGCTGGCTTGCCTTATTCTCTATGGCCTGCTGACCATTTTTGGCAGGACGGACACGGCGAATACGGCAAACGGTAATTAATCATTAAAACGCACCTGACCTTTACGGCCACGTGCGTCTTATCAGGTATTATTAATATTTATTTTTTCGGACTCCGGCAAAGATGAACTTTGCTGCCCGTTATGATTCCTTCGGCTCGTCGGCCGATACTTGCTGTATCGTCTGATTCTTGGGTTGTTCTATGACTTGAGCAGCCGGCTGAAATTCCAGAGGTTGAACCGGCGCCGGAGACGCTGGAGTTTGCATCATCGGATTTTGCATAGCTGAAACTTGTGAAGCAGGATTCTGCCCATAAACCGGTCCCTGTTGATATCCGCCCTGAGGCATATACGGTCGGTCATATCTTTGCCTGTTTGGCTGCATCTGCGTTCCCCATTGTGGATAACCCTGCTGCGGATAAGTACGTTGCTGGGCGGCATACTGAGGATACTGCTGCTGTGAGTTCCGAAGATACTGAGGGCTCTGCGAATAATTGGGATACTGCTGATTTTGAGGCTGCTGTGAATATTGCGGAATCTGGGACTGTTGGGGCTGCTGGGGATACTGCTGAACTGGCCGCTGGGCAGGGACCTGCCCGGAATTTTGCCCGGGAGCAGGCTGATTCTGGCTGATTTCATCTTTGCTGCCAAACCTGCTGCCGACAAAGCCTCTCACCTTTCCCCACATATTGCTGCCGGCTTTCTTGACCGGTCCCAGCCCCGGGAAAAAGCCTTCCTTGACTTTCATGACAATAGGACCCTGCGGGGACTGCATGATGGACTGCGGGCTCTCCAGTGAAATGACAACTTTGTCATAATGTACGAGTGGCACAGGACTCCTAAAATTGGCCTGATACATTCCATTGCCGGTCGGTCTTAGCGTTCCTGCATAAAATCCGTTTTTTCCCTTGCCGTCAACCAGATAAGCCGCATAAACTGCCGGAGCATAAGGACTAAATGTATGGGCGGGCGGTAGGTGCGCAATGACCGAAAAATTGTTATCCATTCCGATCGTCGCCATTCCGTTTCCGCTGAAGCCTTCCGAAGCGACTAAATTGAGCTGTCTCGGCGTCATACCCATCGATTCTCCGGGCATACCCCCAATACCCTGGGGAAAGATTCCTAACCCTTTGTTATGTCCGAACATCTTTTAACCTCCTCGTATGTTTACAAATTGCGCTGTGTTGTGCTATGTCATAATATGAAAAGCAGGCTGCAGCTGTGACACCGTGAAGCTTACTTAACTTTTTATATAAAACTATTTTGTTAAGCGTTCTTCACGACAGAAGGCAGCTGCAGACAAATCTTTTGATTCGTTTCAGCTGCCTTCCTTTGAGGAAAGAACCCTAAGTCTTATAGCTTTATAGCCATATACCCTTATTTGATCTTATTAACCATATATCTTCCTGTGTTAGACGCAGAAATTATGGTTTCCGATGTTTCTTACCACACTGCGGGTTTTGATCCAACTGTCGGTCGCTGTCCGCGGATTGTAATAGAAGAGAGCGCCCTCGCTTGGATCCTGCCCCTCAAGCGCTTCCAGCGCAGCCTGATAGGCCTCATCTCCCGGTGTCAGTTCAATCTGCCTGTCAAGGACTGCAGAAAACTGTCCCGGCTGGTAAATGACCTCCCGGATCGTATCCGGGAACTTCGGGCTTTCCACCCTGTTCAGAACCACTGCCCCTACGGCAACCTGACCTTCAAAGCTTTCTCCACGGGCTTCCGCATAAATGATTTTTGCTAAAAGTATCACATCTTCCTGGTCATAAACAATTTGACTGCTGCGGGAAATATCCGAAGTAACCCTTTCAGGCTCCCGGGCTGAATCCACCGAATTAATCAAATCTGCTGAATCAGTCGATTCGGCCAGTTTAGCCGTCTCAATCACCGTATCTGATTCTATGTTTGCGGTAACAACTTTATTTTCCAAAGGCAGCTGTTCGATCACAAAGGAAATCTGATTTTCCGGCTGTCCGGAGAATTTGTCCAAAAGAATCCGGAATATACGATTCTCATTTGCTTTCGTCAGAATAATGTCTCTGGCATCTGACATGACATTCTCAAGGACAGTCTGTTGGATTTCCAATACCCGGGAATAGAGCAATTCTCTTGATTTTTCAGGTACAGCATATACTGTCTGGGCAGTAGCAGTCAGGATAATCGCCGTGGTCAGCATCACTGCCAAACCTTTCCGGCATCGTCGGTCTTCCAAAAAAATCACCTCTTGGGATTAATCTATTTCTATTCTTTCCCATAAAAGGTGATTTTTATACGTTGTTTGTTATAAGAATCACAAAGAAAAGTTATTTCGCCGTTGTGGCTGACGCTACACCCCCGGTAATTGCCTGACCTTTAGCATCCTTGATTGTAGGATGTATCACCAGCCAATACCCAGTATTGGCTTGAAGTTTCATTTCCGGTTTCACAGTCATACGCTGCTGATCGACAAACACGTATGCGCACTTGACTCTTTCTCCTGTAGCAGTATTGATCAGTTCAATACTGTCTGCCGTTACGGAATTCCAATCCATTTCCCGGTTAAAGCTCACGTTGAACACCTTGCCGAGCGGGATATTTTTAAGATCTCCGGACTCTTCATATCCCGGGTAGTAGATCTGCCAGCGGTCCTGGAGAACCTCTTCAGGAAATGGCTCCCAACCGTTGGGGCCTCCGAGTTTAAGTGTTGTGGTTACATAAGCTGAATCCAGGATTTTCTTGCCAAGTACCCAATTTTCAGTTTGACGAAGCTCTTTTACCGAAAGCGGATAAAGATAAGGGCCCGCCTCCAGCTGGATATACCCTGATTTATCTTGTGATTTATCTTCAGACTTATAGTTTTTAAGCATCAAAACAGCCGTATTCAGCTCATTGACGCCGGTCAAATCCAGATGAGGCTTGATTCCAATCTCATCAATCGGGTTATAGTACGGAGAGAAAAACCTGTAAACGGACATTTTCAAATAGTCTCCGTTGCTTAATGGGATCAAAGCCTTAACCCGGCCTGAACCGTAGGTCGTTTCCCCGATGACGGTCGCCTTGCCATAGTCCTTCAGCGCGGCCGATGTAATCTCAGAAGCGCTTGCCGTGTACCCATTGATCAACAAGACAATCGGCCCTTCCATCGTGAAAGCCTGCTTGACGGCTGTATCGACAATACCCAGGTTTCCCCTTGCTTTCATGATATACGCGCTTTTATCCCCGATAAAATAACCCAACAGCTCCATTGCCGCTTTCGTATACCCTCCGGAGTTATTACGCAGGTCAATAATCCAGCAGTCTACGCCTTTTTCCTGCAGGGCCAGGGCCTGCTTGCCGAACTGGGTTGCAACATCCTCGCCAAAGGAATTAACTGCGATATAGCCAATATGCCCTTCCAGCACCCGGCCTTCAGCCAGCGGCATCACAATCTTCATCCGTACGACAGTGAAGCTCTGGATTTGAGCGTTTCTTTTGACTTTTACCTGAACCTTGGTTCCCTCCGTCCCCCGAAGTTTGCCAGCGCAATATTCCGAGGTCTTTCCCGCCAGGGAATAGCCATCTGCTTCGAGGATAATGTCCCCTTGTTTGATTCCTGCCTTATCAGCCCCATAACCAGTAATGATCCGGGTAACCTTGACCCCCTGCTGTACCATTTCCAGTTCTATCCCGATTCCGGAAAAGGACATATTCAGTGAATTGATCATGTCATCATATTCGGCTGCGGTCAGATACTCGGTGTATTTATCACCCAACCCTTGAAGCATTTTTTCGACCGTCGGCGCGTTCAGTATCTCATCCGGAACAACATCGACATATTGCTCCTGCAAAATTGTTCTGACTTCATCCAGGGCATCGTTTTCCGCGCCATAAGCCTGCAGCGGAAGTCCCAAACCCAGACAGAATACCAGAAGCACTGTCATCAAAAACCTTAGACTTTTACCAAATTTCACGTTCTTTTTTCCCTCCTGTATGATTTGCAGGTCCGGCCTAAATTCAATGATCTTGCATGTTCAGGCTTCGTTTAAGTTTCGTTCAAATTTTTTATCTGAGCAGTAATTCGACGAAAACGGGCATTCCCCTTTCCGTTTCAGGATTATTTGTCATGTGCTTCCCAGACTTTGATTGCATATTCAAGGCTTTTCCGATAATATTATCTAAACAGGACTATTTTAAAAACATATTTTTCTGATCATCGCTGATAAGAAAGGTTCGGACAATGTCAAATCTTCTTGATTACTCCAAAAAAGTATTTATCGCCGTATTAATCATTGTTGCAACCCTCGTCATTCCATATGGCCTTTATAAGATTCTTCCGCATTTTATGCCATTTGTCCTTGCTTACTTCACGGCCCTTTTTCTGGAACCTGCAGCAGCATGGTTGAGCAAGGTCTCCAGATTTAAAAGCAAGACACTCTCCGTGTCTGTGACCTACCTGTTTTTTCTTGCCAGTATTGTTATTTTCCTCTACTTGATCATCAGTAAGCTCTATGTTCAATTTTTGGACCTGCTTGACTTTATTCAATCGAACGGCCCGGCAATTCAGGTTTGGTTTTTGAACGTTACGGGGCGTATCCAGGAAACGATCGGATTGCTGCCTCCCGAAATAAACGATATGATCATGAAATGGATCAATGACCTGGCTAACATCAACCTGGTATCCGCGATCGGTTCCTCAACACTTAGTATCTCCACGGCGATACCGAACATGTTCTTCCTGTCGATTATCTACCTGGTATCCGTTTTCCTGTTCACATTCCAGTTAAGCAATATCCACCGTTTCTTCTACTCCTTCTTCAAAGATTCCTCCAAGCTGAAAGTCGCTTACGTCTTAAGTGATTTGCGCAATGCTACATTAGGGTTTTTTAAAGCGCAGGTCATTTTGAGCACAATCACCTATATTATTGCTTTTGCCGGTCTCGCTATCCTCCATGTAAAATACGTGGCAGTCATTTCATTGTTGATCGTAATCGTAGATATCCTGCCGATCCTCGGTACCGGATCCGTGCTAATGCCCTGGGCTGTTGTCTCGCTTTTCCAGGATCAGCTGTTCTTGGCCGCAGGTCTGGCCATTCTGTATATCATTATCATTGTCGTACGGAGAGTGATTGAACCCAAGATACTGGGCGAGCGCATCGGTTTAAGCGCTCTGACGACTCTGATCAGTATCTGGATTGGTTTCAAAGTGATGGGGGTCCTCGGCGTATTCCTGTTCCCGCTGGCCTGTATTTTCTATAGAGCCCTTGTCAAGGTCGGCGTCATCAAACTGAATTTCAAGATATAACTAAGCTATATTCTAGTACCTTGTAACCCCTAAAATTGTAATATAATGGTGAGCAGATTTCTTTTAAGACAAGGCGGAGGATTGAGCCATACCGAGTGTATGGCGATTGACGACAACGCAGTATGAAAAGAAATCCGCCGCCAGGATATACAAGATTTAGGGTTACATGGTACTAGTCAACATTCTATATAATAAAAAACAGGTACGTCCCGCAGAGAGCACCTTCAGCCCATCGGAAACGTACCTGTTTTTTATTGATTCTTTATGATCTGCTCACTATCTTCTGTTATCATCCGGCTTTATTCCAATTCCCGACATCAGGATCTGAACGATTTTGTCATAGTCCGCTTCCTCAGGCATGGCCTCAGCAAATATCACTTTTTTGCCGCAATACTGCATGATTATGCCCATGATTGCCGCCGAAGCAAATTCCGGATCGATATCAGCCCTGACTTCCCCTTGATCCATGGCCTGCACGACTTGCTTTTTGATAATCTCTCCGACCCGGATATTTTGTTCAATAAAGACCGCTCCCATCTCCCTGACCATAATCTTGGAACAGGACATCATCCTGGCAATCGGCATATGCTCCTTGACCAACTCTGCCTGATATTTTGCCAGAACTCTGATTTTTTCTTTGAAAGAGCCTCCTTTTTCCAAAATGTCCTGAATGTTGCGTCCATGCTCTTCGCAGTTATAAACGGCCATTTCCTCAAAGAGCTGTTGCTTGCTATCAAAATATTCATAGACGGTCCCTTTGCCGATCCCGGCTTCTTTGGCGACATCGTCCACTTTTGTTCCTTCAAAGCCTTTGATATAAAATACTTTGCCGGCTGCCTGGAGGATTTCAGTTTTTTTCCGTTCCTTGGTCACCGTTGTTCCCCCCTTTATCCGATCCGATGCCTGTAAAATCAAATTCTTCGTCTTTTAATTACAGCTTTTTTTGAGTAAAGCTTTTTCCCTTGTTACAAGTTAAAGGGTATGCTGATCCGTGTTTACTGCGATCACCGGTTTAGACTTTTTGTCTTTTCTGAATTTGCGTTTGAATTTGTTGGACAGATCATCCGTGAAAGAATACATGACCGGAATCAGCACCAGGGTAACCAGGGTTGAAAATAGGAGACCTGTGATAACGACAATGGCCATCGGCGCCTGAAACTCCGAGCCTTCCCCGATCCCGAGTGAAAGCGGCAGCATGGCTAGAACAGTCGTTAGCGTCGTCATGATGATCGGCCGCAAGCGGATCGGTCCTGCATTGATTATTGCCTCATGCACGTCCTCCTTGTACGTTCTTCGTCGTGTATTGATATAGTCGACCAGAACGATCGCATTGGAAACGACAATACCGGCCAGCATGATAATACCAATAATCCCCATAACGCTTAATGGTTTACCGGTGATGAATAATCCTAAGAACGCTCCGGCAAATCCAAGCGGGATGGAAAACATGATGACAAACGGATAAACCAGCGACTCAAATTGGGAAGCCATGACCATATAGACCAGAACCACGGCAAGTCCGAGCGCAAGGAACAGGTCACTGAATGCATCGACCATTTCCTGCTGCTGTCCGCCCATTTCATAGGTATAATTATTCGGCATCCGGTAATCTGCCAGCGCCGTCTGAATATCTTTGGAGACACTGCCGACGTCCCTGCCGCTGATCTGACCGGAGACCGTCAGGGTCCTCGCCTGGTTGTCCCTGCTGATGCTGACAGGACCGCGGCTGACGGAAACATCCGCCACTTGGCCCAACGTAACGGTATAGCCGAGGCCCGTGGTAATGGGAATTTGCTCAAGGGCTTGGAGATTCCGGTTAAACGTTTCGTCCCCTTTGATCTTTACATCGATTTCGGTCCCATTGTATTTGAACTGTGTCGCGGTTGCCCCGCTGATCGATGCTTTTACCGCAGAGGCGATTGTTCCGGCACTCAGACCATACTGGCTGGCCGCCTTACGGTCCACGTTGATTTCAACTTCCGGTATTCCGTCTTCATAGCTGGATTTAACTTCGCGGGTTCCCGGGACTTTTTTAATCACGGTGACAAAATCGTCTCCGATCTTCTTCAGCTGATCCAGATTTTCACCTTTGATGGTGATGCTGATCGGATCACCGGCACTCATCACGGACTGGGTTGCTGCGACACTGGTTTTGGCCCCGGGTACGTCCTTAATCCGGTCCCGGATTTCATCGGAGATCTCCACGACGCCGCGTTTCCGATCCGTTAAAGGAAGCAGCTTCACGGTAAAGGTACCAACGTTGCCTTGTGCGCCTGTCAGGCTCATGGTTCCGGATGATCCGGCATCCAGGAAGATGGTATCGATCTCGGGAATATCTTCTATCTTCGTTTCAATTTCACGCATGACCGCCGAGGTATCGCCGACCTTTGCCCCGTCAGGAAGCGTAACGCTGATCGAGAGCATGCCTTCATCCGTCGTCGGGAAGAATTCTGTCCCAACAGCGGCAACAGAGGCAATGGAAACGACAAAGACAATGGTTGTAACGATAAAAACGCGTTTCCTGTGGCCCAGGGCCCATCTGAGCAGTTTCTTATACCCCTGGAGCAGCGCTTCATAGCCCTGGTCAAATTTATCGTGGGCTTTCGCCAGGAACGCAGGAGTACGGAAGAATCCCCTGCCATTTTCTTCATCTTCCGCTGCATCCGTTATGGCTACTTTCACTGTTTCGGATGTTTCGGATGTTTCGGATGCTTCAGCCGCTTCGGTCTGTGTATATGCTTTATCCGTTTCCCCTGTCTTACCAGCATCAGCAAAACCAGCAGTCTGATTCTTCCGCTCTACTTTCAGCAGCTTGGAAGCGAGCATCGGGACAACCGTCATCGAAACGACCAGCGATGCTCCGAGCGAAAACGCGATCGTCAAGGCAAACTGCCGGAATAGTGTGGAGGTTAATCCCTGGACAAAGACGATCGGTAAAAAGACTGCGACCGTCGTCAGCGTGGAAGCCATGACAGCGATGATTACTTCCGAAGATCCTTTCACTGCCGCTTCGACCCTGGAATAGCCGTTCTGTCGGAAGCGGTAGATATTTTCGAGCACCACGACCGAATCGTCAACCAGACGGCCAATACCAAGCATTAATCCGCCCAGCGTCATCAGATTCAGCGTAATGCCGGTAAAATATAATAGACAAAACGTCGCAATAATGGAAATCGGGATAGCTGAAGCAATAATCAGGGTAGAACGGATATTTCGCAGGAAAATGTACAGGACCAGTACCGCCAGGAGAGCGCCGATAACCCCATGCTCCGCGACCGAATACAATGAAGCCTTGATATAGGCTGCATTATCCATGACCACCGTAATCTTGACATCTTTTAGTTCATCCTGGATTTTGTCGATCTCTACATAGGCTGCTTCCGCAACTTGGACTGTATTGGCGTCGGAACGTTTTTGGATCGAAATATTGACACCGGGATTGCCGTTCGCTTTGGAAATGGTTGTCTGCTGATCCGGCTTTAATTCGATATCGGCTAAATCTTTCAGCTGAACATTTCCGCCGGTAGGCAGCGGAATAAGCAGCTGCTCGATCTCAGCTACCGACATGAATTCCCCGGTCGTTTTGACAGTCAGCTCCTGGGTCCCTTTCTTGACTGTACCTCCGGGCAGGTTGACATTCTCCGAAGCCAGGATTCCCTGAAGGTAAGCGAGGCTAATGCCATAACCGGCTAATTTCTCACTTTTTGTCCGGATTTCAATAATATCCTTGGTTCCGCCGGTCACGGACACGGAAGCAACCCCTTCCGCTCTTTCCAGTCTCGGTTGGATCGTATCTTCCGACAGGGTTTGCAGTTCGGAGAGACTCATCGTCGATGACGAAATAGAAAGCGTCAAGACCGGGGTTGAATTCATATTGAGTTTCAAGACCATCGGGCTGCTGACGCCGTCGGGGAAGTAATCTTTAATCAGGTCAATTTTTTCTCTGAGGTCGAGGGCAACCTGATCCATATCGACTCCATAATTAAACTCCAGAATAACAAGCGAACTGCCTTCCGAAGTGATGGAGCTGATATTTTTGACATTCTGGGCTGTGGAAACAGCCTTTTCGATTGGCTGCGTGACCAGGTTTTCAATCTCCTGAGGGCCTGCTCCATTGTAGGATGTACTCACGATTGCATAAGGCAATTCCATTTCGGGCATCAAGTCCAGCGGAATACGCGTGAAGGACACAAATCCGAGAATGATGATAATAAAAACAAGCATCAGGACTGTAACAGGGCGTTTTACCGACGTTTCAGATATTTTCACTTCTGAACGCCTCCCCCTGTTTGCGCCGAAGCTGCCGTATCCGTCGTTTCCTGAGCAACCTGCTTGCCGTCAACAGTTACGACTTTGATTTCCGTACCATCCTGCACAAAGTTCTGCCCTTTGATAATGACGATGTCCCCTTCCGTCAGTCCGCCGACGATCTCCGTCTCGGTGCCGCTCTCAAGTCCTGTCGTTACTTCCATCTCGGCTGCAGCATTATCTTTGGCAACATACACGACGTCTTTTCCGCCGTGAAAAATCACCGCATCGGTCGGCACAGCCAAGACATTATCTTTGCCGGCAATGTTTAAGGTCACATTGGCAAACATGCCGGGTTTGATGATTCCGTCTTTATTATCGATATAGGTTCTGAGCGCGTATTTGCCCTGGGCATTGGCTGCAATACTTACACTGTCAATAACCCCTTTGACTTTCACTGAAGCCGCAGGCACTTCAATCTGAACCGACTGGCCGCTGTGCACGCTGTTGATCTCCTGCTCGCTGAGGCTTACTGTAACAAACACTTTATTCAAATCCACCACCCTGGCCGGAGAAACGGCGCTCATCACCATCGACCCAATTTTCACATCGAGCGCTGTAAGGACACCGTCGATCGGCGCCTTGACATCCATATCATTCAGGGCTTTCTGCGCCGCGTCATAAGCAGCCTTGGCCTGAGCCAGCTGGCCTTTATACGTTTCCAGAACCGCATCCGAAGCCGCCACGGCAGCCTGATCAAGCTCCGACTTGCTGACCGCGCCGATTTCATACAGCTGTTTCATATTCTCATAATTCTTTTTACTGTTTTCATAATTGGCCATATTGGTTTCATAGCCGGCCTGCGCCAGCTGATAGGCCGCTGAAGCCTGGTTATAGCTGGACATCAGATCGGTTTTATCAAGGCTGAAAAGTACCTGGCCCTTGCTGACCCGGTCCCCAACTTTGGTATAGACCGCCGCCACTTTGGCCGGGGTGCCGACGACCACGGAAGCTTCTTTATCCGCTTCAACTTTGCCGCTTAAGGTAATCGCAGAAGAGATGCTCTGTTTATGTAAGGTCAACGCTTCCACCGGGACATAATTCTGTCTGTTTTGTTCTGCCGCCTTCTTTTCAGCAGCAGATTGTATCGCACCGTAGATTCTTACCCCGACCAGAAGGACAAGCAGGATTGCAATCACGGTAATGATCATTTTCTTCTTCCCAATCGGTTTTTTCAAGTCCGGGCTGCCACCCTGCTCAGACCGTTTCATTTTGAATTTCATTTTTCTACTCCCCCGTAAATCAATATCTTTCTAAGTCTATTCTTTTTGGGACATATTCATGAATGTCGTGGTTGCGGCCGTGGCCGTCGCGACCGACTGGTCAGTCGGCACGTCACCTCTCTTATCTTATCTTCCTTTGTGCCTTGGGTCAATGGGTTCAAGTTAGATATTACCAAATATTTTCTTCCCATAAATGGCAACATTATTTTGTAAATTTTTGGAATTTTATGGTTGTTTTTTTCTTTTTTATATTGCATAATATCTGTTAAAGGATCCATTTTGTTTTGGAGGGAAGCCGCTATGTCCAATGATGAGTTTCAGACTATCGTGCTTCGTGAAATCATTTTGATATTAAAAATCCCACGGATTCAAAACCCGTGGGATTTATTTATTATTGCGCTGCGTTTATTGTCTATAGCTATTCCTGCTATCTTTAGCTATCTTTTGCCATTGCCATTACTTTTGTCTGTTACGTCACAAAACCAAGCCCTCACCATCCGAAGCCTATCTACATATGCTGTAATTAGACTCATAATGAAAGGACGGATGGGCGGTATGGATAATCCGGCTACCGAACGCACACCGCTTGTCATTGCGGCTGAAATAAATATGATAACCTACCAAACTAAGAAAATATTGCTTACCAGCGCCATTGAAATCGGCCGTCATTTGCAGGAAGCCAAGGCCATGCTCAAACACGGGGAATGGATTAAGTGGCTGGAAGAGTCCGTGAACTATTCTCGCCGAACTGCCTCCAGGCTGATAAAGCTCTACGAAGAGTACGGGCCTAACTTCCCTGAAGTATCCGACAGCTCAAATGGGACACCAGTGTCCCATTTGACTTATACCCAGGCCCTCCTCTTACTGGGTTTCCCGGCAGAGGAACGGGAGGAATTCATCACGCACAATGACGTCGGCAGTATGACGAAACAGGAGCTTCAGCAGGCTCTGAAGGACAGAGATCAGGCCAATCAGGCGAAGGAGCAGGTGCTTCAGGAGAATCAGCTACTTAAAAAAGGGCTGGAGACGATCGACAGCACCATCTCCGAATTAAAAAAGGAGCACGCTAAGGCTGCAACAAGGCCAACGAATCCGGAAAATATCAATGCAGAAGCGCAATCTGCCAACAATGCCTCCTCTGCCGGTGATGCCCCCTCTGCAATAACAGCCCCTTTTACCCACAACCTTAAAACCGAACATGACCCGGACGCTCACATCAAGTATGTAGAAAAATGCAACGCTTGCTGCAAAACAATCGCCGATACCTTCTTCGATCTGACGACAGCGCTCACCAATCTGGCCCATATCGATCCGAACCTGAAAGAAGAAAAAAGAAAAGAGGCCAATCGACTGATTGAATACATGGCAGAGACGATTAAAGAGTGGCCGCCCCCCAAGAAACCGCTTAGAGTTCGTTCCTGATTTTTTTTGGGAACCTTTGGACAAGCCAAGCATAGTATATACAAGACAGCAAGTAAGCTGTCCAATAAAAGAGAAAGGAGATGATTGGAATGGCCGTTGTTTCAGCACCATCCGGCGCCGCTCTGGTATTGGTTTATCAGACCGGAGTCAGCACCTCCGATGCTCCGATAACCAAACAGCGAACCCTTAACAATATTGTTTACAATGCTTCGAATCAAGCTGTCTATGAGGCGGCTCACGCCATCTTCAGTCTGTCGGAATATACGCTGCTTGACGTTTACTTCAGAAGAACGGATGAATTGACAAACGAAGCGTAAAGCGGAGGGCAATTTCAGGCGTCAAGGAGGTGATTCAATTGGCTGTGACCACCAACCGAACAGCAAGATTAACTTTCGCGACCACCGGAGAGAACACGTTTTCCCTAACAGTTCCCCAACCGCGAGAGGATATTCAGCTGGCTGAAGCCATGGACGTTATGAACGCGCTTATAGCAGGCGGGATATTCCTCACGGCAAACGGTGCCCTTACAGGGGTAAAGGATATAAAGGTCATCGAAACTACGACCAATGACCTTTATGATCCTCCGCAAGCGTAAGCGGGCAGTACCGGCCTAAACAGATGAAGACCACAAAAACAGACAGCCCTGGCACTTTATCTGCCTGATAGCTGTCTGTTTTTCTTTTTGGGAGGCATTGCATTTTATGCAATTTGAATGATTCTCAGTTATTGAAAATATAAAGTCCTATCTTTTTCCTTGCCCTTTACCGTTATGTCCGTTATTTGGAGGGGTATTCGTGACTGTGTTCTGAATACTTTGAGCATCGACGGTTCCACCACTTTCATCACTTGTGCCATCCACTGTTGTTTCATCCGAAGTAGACTGGCCATCGACTGTGGCAGTCTGATCGCCAGTATCCGTTACATCCTGATTATCTACAGCCGTTGCATCCTGTTCGTCCCCTGCTTCCAGGCTATCTTCCTGGTCGCTCACGGCTTGGCCCTTATTGGCCTTCTTATATTCTTTTATGTTTTGGGTTTGCTCTTTCAAGACTTCCTTCGTTTCTTTGTTCGTCTCTACTTTGATCTTCTGAACATCTTTCCTGAGCTCCTGCATGTCGTTTTTGTACTGTTCAGCCTGTTCGACTTTTTCCAGGGCAGCGGCAACGGCAGCCTCGTCACCTGAAGCACGGGCTTCACCCAACTCTGCTTTGGCCGCTGCAAATTGCTGCACTGCATCCCCATAGGCTTTTTTGGCAGCCACATAAGCTTTGATCGCAATGGTGTTTTGAACTTCGGCTTTAATGATATTCTGCATGATCTCAGCCTGATCTTCTGTCAGATTGCCGCTGATTTTTAAGACGACTTTATCTGCATCGCTTTGAACAAGCTCAATGCTGGCAAGCAGATTGCTGATCACCGTATTCTCTTCTGTGTCAGTTGCTGCCGTGTCCTCTGCGACTGTTTCATCTGTGGAAGTCGTGACGGCCCCATCATCCGCAGCAGAATCTGTAGCCGTCGTATCCGTACCTTCAGCTGCTTCGTTGTCTTCGATCATCTGCTGTACCTGGAAGTTGGCTTTCTTTATCGTATCCGAGTACACTTTCAGAGCCTGTTCCATCAAATCCAACTGGTTTTGTTCGGACATGATTTCCGCTTCGGCGAGCCGTTCATTGGCAAACTCAACGAGCAGTTCCGCTTTTCCTTCATCAGAGAAAGTTACAGCAACCTGAACACTTTCAATCATCTGTTCGATTGAATAGAGCCAGCTGTCCGGCGTTACACCGGCTTCATCTTCAGCTGAGGCCTGGCCGGTCGAATCCATTGTTGTGGAATCGGTTGTTACTGCATCTGTTGTTGTGTCTGTCGTTGGGTCAGTCGTTGTTGAATCTGTAGCGGGATCTGTGGTCGTATCAGGAGTACTCGTTGAAACATCCTCGGTTACTGTGGTTCCATCCGTGGTTGTTTCAGCAAATACACAGGTTGGCGCGACCGCAATGATTAACAGGACACAAAGAATTGAAACGAGAATCTTCTTATGGATCATTCTATCTACCCCTTTCGGTAACCCGGCTGTCATAACCTTTCGGTGTTAGACCCGTGGCTTTGCGTCTCCGTCTTTCGACGGATTTGCCATTATCGTTTTGGCTGAGGCCATTATATTCCAGAATACTTTGAAAATCAAGGTTTTCGGACTTATTCCAGACCATTGGGGTATAAAAAATGAGACTTTTGTCCCATAAAAATTAATTTTAAATTTACTTTATGTTGAAATTATATAAAATATTCGCATGTTAAATAATTAAAAAGTAAGCGTAAACTCTAGTGGCGTAAAAAAGAGCTCACTGTAAACCAGCAGGCCCGAATCATATTAAAATCATTGTAAGCGTCTAATAAGAATGTGTATGAAAACTCTCTTAGATCCGTGAGAAAATCCTCTAAATTAGAGTTTCTCAAGTTTACTCAAAAAACTCTAAGGAGGATTAAAGTGGATTTCAGCGTTATTTGTCTCATTTTTCTGTTACTCTTTCATAACAAGATTATCATGAAACAGCCATTTATCCGACGCTCTCCAGGGTCAGCATCATTGTATTTCTTTTCAATGTGGAACAGGTAATCGCAGTACTCCTGTCCCTTGAAGTAAACGGTCTTCTTTTGCTCCTCCGGGCTTAAGGCCTTAATCGCATCCGTAAATTTTCTCTTCATGTGAGCTAGGCATCCTACCACTGTGATCCCAGGGTCTAAACTATGGTAAACTTGATACCCATGGGGGCGTAACTTCATGTTTCGGTTACGTCCCCTCTCTTTTCTTATAATGTTTGTCAAATCTAGATCAACTTGTGAGGATGATATCAATCATGAACCTGTCCCCTCGGGTGCCTCTCGGGTGCCCCTGTTATGTACTTTATGTTTTATTTATCCCATCGTTTTTTTCAATAAGTACCTAGTAGATTAATTACATTTGTACATTTTATGACTTTTTCTATCATATTATTTGGAGGAATATTGTCACACACAGAGAATTAGAAAGTGATAAGGATTAGAATGGGAAATAATAACTTGTATAGCGATAATTCTATATTATATGAAGGAGATTTGGCAGTGAAATATCTAGAATATCTACATCTAAGGAAAAAAGTACTTTCTACATTTCTTATAATAGGCTTTTTTGTTCTGATGCTAATCATTCTGCCTAGTCCGAACATTGCTAGGGCTGATGAAAATCGGCTAGCGGGTACGGATCGCTACCAAACAGCTGTGGCCATCTCGCAGGAAGGATGGAAAAAATCCGATTATGTGGTTCTAGTCGAAGGAGACGCGTTGGCTGATGCACTCTGTACAGGTCCTTTAGCCAAAAAATACGATGCCCCCATCCTATTCACAGAAAAAAATACTATCAATAGATATACCCAAAACGAAATACAACGATTAGGAGCAACCAAGGCGATCCTCGTAGGCGGATACGAGGCAATCTCCGCCGATGTAGAGCAAACCCTGAAAACAATTGGTATAAAAACCACTGACCGGATCTATGGTTCGGACAGATATGTGACTTCTGTCGAAATTGCGAAGAGACTTGGCACCAAAGAGGTCGCACTAGTTAGCGGAGTAAACTTCGCGGATGCACTGTCTATCTCCGCAGTGGCCGCCGCTAAAGGGTACTCCATCCTGCTTACGCCAGCGGATAACTTGCCTGAGGTGGTAAAAATGCACTTGAGTAATTATAAAATAACTCGCACCTATATTATCGGCGGCACGGGAGTCGTCGGCAAAAATATTGAGGATCAAGCCCCTTCTCCCCTCAGACTGGCAGGCAACGACCGCTATGCTACGAACCGCGCAGTTCTTGATAAATTCTCCAAAGACCTCGACTTTAATATAATATATCTCGCTAGCGCGGAAAACAAAGCAGGCTTAACGAACTCACTTGCAGGGATAGCTCTTGCGGCCCAAACATCATCTCCCCTTGTCCTCTGTGGTAAAATTCCTATCGGGCCATCCGAAGATTTTATCCTCAAAAAAATGACCGTTTCCAGCCATCTACTTACCCTGGGCGGAGAAGAAACGATTCCTAACAGTGTTCTAAATGGCTATACCCACAGTCAAAACCAAGTTTTAAGGAGCATTTTTAACCAAAAGGGAACCTATGGGCCTCCATCAGGGGAAACGACAATATCCGGAAGTCTGGCAATCGAAGCATCGGATATCACGGTCCGAAATACGGTCATTGAAGGCGACCTACTACTCGGTGAAGGTATCGGAAACGGAACAGTAACCTTAGAAAATGTAACCGTCAAAGGCCGAACGACCATTCGGGGAGGGGGATCGGTGGATGGTATTTGCTGCGATACATTTATGTCTAAAACCCTGGTAATCGATGTCCCCTCTGGAAAAGAAGCAGTCATCCATCTTAAAGGAAAATCCCAAGTACAGAATACGATAGTTTTATCGAATTGCACTCTTGATGGTTACGAGAACACCTCATCGGTAGGATTCTCCATAGTAAATATGATTCGTGGCGACCAGGTGACTTTAAAAGGAGATTTCGGCACGGTCAACGTTGCCTGCGATGGAATAACAGCAAAGTTGGAGACGACAACGCGAAAAATGACAACGATTAAAACGCTTAACGCCAACGCGACACAAACCATAAGCGGTACAGGAACGATCAGTACAGCTAACATTAACAGTAACGAAGTCGTAATTTATGTGACCACCACAACAGCGAACGTAGCTAAAGGTTATGTAGCTTATGTCTCCGGCCAATGGCTTTCCGAAGGAAAAAACAATACTTCAATCGCAAATATCCCCATATATGATCTTTCCGGAGTTACAGGTAACGGTGACGCAACGTTATATTTTAGCCCCCCGGGAGGGGCTACGCAGATTAGTCTAAAACAATCCATTGATGGCGGCGCAACCTGGCAGAACTCCTCGACGACGTCTGTCTTGAGTTCCAGTTCTACCTCTGCTGTAGTTACAGGTCTTATCAACGGTCAGACCTACTTATTCAAACTGGTTGTAACGGGAGGGAATCGGGCAGGAGACTCCAATACCTTCTCCCTTGTCCCTATAGGTGTCCCAATATCTGATTTCAGTGGTACAATTGTCAGCGGACTGGCCTGCTTTACATTTAGCGCAGCCGCCAATGCGTCTAGCGTTGTCCTCCAGCAATCTACTGATGGAGGAACGGCCTGGGTCAATTCCAATACAACGTGGCTGGACAAAAATTCTACGTCGGCAACGGTAACGGGTCTCGCCAGTGGCCAGACATATACTTTCCGACTAGTAGTTAATGGCGGATCCAATCATGGCTATTCCAATACCTACACGTTAGGACCTTTCTAATACCCAGCGCTTACAATTAATCCTAGATTAGCCCATTCATAAGCACGATAAGCTTGGGTAAGCGTCTCTTCCGCTATTTCTACGGCTATTTGCTGACTCAGATACTCACTCTTATCCGCTTCGTATTGGAGCAGTGAAATACTGGACATTTTATATTTTAACTCGGAAATTTTAAATTTGCTGTCCGCCGCTGTCAGCTTTTGTTGCGCGGAGCCTAAAGCGCTTTGTTTTTCTAAAAGTGTGTGATACGTTTGGTAGAAGTCGATTTTAAACTTACTCTTAGAATTATCTGAATTAGAATCCAATAACACATCATAGCTCCGGCCTTTTGCAGTCAAATAGTCCGCATCGACATTGATAGCGGAAATTTGTTGTTTTGATATCACCGGTACTATGCCGACAGCCAGATCAATATCAGCATCCTGCCCCAGATTCACGTTTAGTTGCTATACCATGGCAGTTTTAGTATAAGTCAGCTTCTTAATATTTGCGTTGAGCTAGTCAAGAGAATTTGTCGCATTCGCTACAGATAAGCCTGTGATCATTCCGAGGACGTATTGCTTTTTCAATACAATCAGCTGTTTCTCCGCTAAAGATTTCTTTTGTTCAAGGTCTTTAAGCGTAACAGATTTGAGATGTCCCACTTTTGCCAGAAAGATAATCTTCAATTGCTCTCAATTTTTCCTCTATTGGAACTTTTGTTTTCCGTCCCATAAAAAATATGCTCCCTTCATAGAAACAGTTTTATTATTTTAACTGTCTACTACGAAGGCAATGTCATTAAGATAAGCTTATTAAGAAACCCCAGCAGTAGAAAAGTGATACCGCTGGGGTTGTCGTATACACGGAATAACATAGAAAACGCAGGTGTTTTTGAATTTTGAGCAACACAAAAGCAGATGCCCGAAAAGCATCTTAAAAGTCCTTTCACGCATGTCAAATAATTCTGTACTGGAACCCTACTGCTGAAATCGGATTTTGATATCTAGGAAATTGTCGGCCAGGGCGTATTGGGGAAAGGTGCTTACCTATCAGTTTAAGAACTTGGACCGCTGGAATTAACTCTCTCAAAAATTGACGGCATATATTTAAAGCCACTGGAAAATTTACTCGCAAATCTTCCGAAATACTGATGTGGTGCATGATAATGGAAGAATAATTGTATAGAATTAGTCTGGCAAAAATCTCTTGCAATATAAAATCCTTCTTTTTGCTGTGCAGACTCGCCAAACCCACAGCATATTTAAGTTCCTTAAAAGATGTCTCAATTCCCCAGCGCAGATTATAGAATTGTTTTATTTTCTCCGGCGGAAAATCTTCGGCATTGAGATTTGTATAAACCGTTTCATACACACCATCAGCAATAGCGAAGCGAACGGCACGAAAATGTAAATCATAAAGCTTGGAATCTTTCGGTTTAATGAAGTCAAATGTCGTATGTGGCTGTATCCATCGATACCGATGGGGGTATGCTTTTAGAAGCGGTAACGTAAGCGTCAAACAGATTCAGACGTGAGCTACATTAAATCAGGCTCATCCACTCCAAGAAGATCGCAAAGAGCATTGTTAACCATTATCCTAAAATCATCATCAGATATGTTGTTAGCTTGAGCATA
>NZ_JAPDHR010000013.1:0-100365 GCF_030063005.1 Dehalobacter sp. | reverse complement strand
TTTTGTAACTTTTTCCCATATCTTTTTGGGAATGAGATGGTTTCTTATTGTCTTTTTTACCCACTGATTATTAACTTACTGAAAAATTGACTCGCTTAGGGTCTTGACATATTACCGAAGGACTTATTCTACAAAAAATATGAATTTCCAAATTAATTCTATCATTCTATTCATTGTATATCAAAACAAAGTTCTTGGGAAGATTTTAAACACTCCATTTTCTTGATTTTTTTGGTAATCATATGGCATTTTCCTCATAACTTTCAGGAAATTGAGAATAAATTGCCCGGACAGGGAAAAAATTAATAGAGATATGGACCGAAAGGAGCACACGCCATTGCTGATCGGTATTGTTCGAACGATTATCCTCTATTTGATTATTGTCCTCGTCTTAAGAGTCATGGGTAAAAGACAAATTGGTCAGCTCCAGCCTTTTGAGCTTGTTATTATTCTGATGATTTCCGAACTTGCCGTTATCCCGAGTCAGGATTCCGGTATTCCGCTGGTGGCGGGCTTATTTCCGGTCCTGATCCTGCTTCTGCTCGGTCTAGCCATTTCGGAGATCGCTTTAAAGAGTGAAAAAGCCCGCGGTATCATCTGCGGTACACCGACCATTCTGATCAATAAGGGGCAAATCCTTGAAGGAGAACTCAGAAAACTCCGCTACAACCTCAGTGATCTGCTTGAACAGCTCCGGGCGAAAAATCTGCCGAACATCGCCGATGTAGAATATGCGATTTTAGAAACCAACGGTCAGCTTAGTGTTATCCCCAAAACAGGCAAACGTCCGGTGAATACGCAGGATTTGAAGCTGCAGGTAATAGCTGAAGGTCTGCCTTTAGCCTTGATCATGGACGGTAAGCTCCAGCAAAAGAATCTGGAAAAATCGGGTGTCAATATTCAATGGTTAAATAAGGAACTGACCAAAGCAAATGTTCCGGATATTAAGAAGGTGTTTTTTGCGAGCATCGACTCCCAGCGCAAGCTCTATATTCAGCAAAAAGCAGACCCAAACAAATAATTCCAAATAAATATTCTCTTTTGAAAAGGAGGAGACAGCATGCGTTCGACGCTCACCATTATCCTGGGTTTCGTGATTCTAATCGGATCGACCTTATGGGTGGCCGACAGGATCGATTCTACTTCCGGCGCTGTTCTGGATAATCTGGATCAGGTCGAGCTTCTGATCGCCTCTGATAAATGGGACGAAGCCTCCCTAACGATACAGCAAACCTATGATCATTGGACCAAACTGCACGATTGGTGGTCCATTTTTCTTAATCACAGTATCCTGAACAATATAGAAATTTCCTACAAACGCCTTTCCCAATACGTTAAGTACAAAGAAAAAAGCCATTCCATGGCTGAATTGAATACTCTGACGTTCCTGCTACAGGAGGTCCCGAAATCAGAAACATTGAAATTAAATAACATTTTATAAAAGTTAAACGATCAGACTTGTTCAAAACTGCGGGGCTAACAAATATGAACTGGCGTAGCTTTTTCCGGAAGTATGTTCGAATTATCTCCATCAATGAATTATTTGCGCTTAGCGGACAGGTTGCCTACTACATCATCCTGTCCTTTTTCCCGTTTGTTATTTTCCTTCTGACCTTGGTCGGTTTTTTGGACATCAGCAATGTGGAGTTCTTCGACAGTTTTAAGTTCCTGCTGCCTGCCGAAACCATCCAAATGGTTGAGACCATTGTCATTGAGGTCTTCAGCGTCCGCAGCAGCCCTGCTTTGCTTGTCTTAAGCATGATTGGCGCTCTGTGGGCATCTTTGAATGGTATCAATGCCTTGATGAGAGGAGCCGGCAAAGCCTACGGTCTTCAGGAAACCTGGTCGTTTTTTCGTTTAAAACTTTCGGCTTTGCTTTTTTTTGTTATCGTTGCGCTGGCTATTGTTGGTTCATTCCTGGTATTAATCTTCGGTCAAAAACTGGCCAATATTTTTGTCTATCTTTTAGGGCCGGACAACATATTTCCGCTCATCTGGCAGAACCTTCGCCTGCTTATCCAGTTTATTTTTCTGATTATGATCTTCATCCTGCTGAATATCATCGCAACCCACAACAAATATCCGATCCGGAGTTACTTTGCTGGTTCATTATTTTCCGCAGGCGGATGGATTATTATTTCTCTGGCCTTTGCCTATTACGTGAATCATTTCAACAGCTATACCCTGGCCTACGGAAGCATTGCAGGCATCATCATTCTTCTGTTGTGGCTGTACTGGAGCTGTGTTATACTCCTGCTCGGCAGCGCACTGAATGCTGCGTTAATTGACAGGGCTAATTGAGCCCGTCAAAATCCAGCGTCGCAAAATAATCCTCAATGGTTTCGGCTCTTCTGATCGTCTCAACCCGGCCGTCAGTTTTCAGAAGAAGTTCTTTTGATCTGAGCTTGCCGTTATAATTGAATCCCATGGCATGTCCATGGGCACCCGTATCATGAATGACCACAAGATCCCCGATATCCATTTTGGGCAAAATCCTGTCTACCGCAAATTTATCGTTGTTCTCACAAAGCCCTCCGGTCACATCATACTGATGGTCCGGTATCAACTGTTCTTTCCCAACAACCGTGATATGATGATAAGCCCCGTAAATCCCCGGACGCATCAGATCAGCCATGCTGGCATCGAGTCCGATGTAGTTCTTGTAGATTTCTTTTTTATGAAGCACTCTGGCGACCACATAACCGTAAGGTCCTGTAATCATCCGTCCGCACTCCATGGCGACCTTCAACGGGTCCAGTCCTGCCGGAACAAGCAGTTGTTCGTAAACCTGTTTGATCCGTTTCCCGACATATTCCAGATTTACAGGATCCTGACCCAGCCGGTACGGAATTCCGATCCCACCGCCAAGGTTAATGATCTCAATCCGGATACCGAGCTTTTCTTTCAGTTCCACCGCCAGTTCAAACATCATCCGGGCCGTCTCGACAAAAAACTCCGGATCAAGTTCATTGGAAATTACCATGGTATGAATACCGAATCTTTTGGCACCGAGACTTCTCACTTTGGCATACGCTTCAAAAAGCTGCTCTCTTGTCAGTCCGTATTTGGCATCTTCGGGTTTTCCGATAATCGTATTGCCCTCGCGCAGCGGACCGGGGTTATAGCGGAAAGAGATCATTTCAGGGATTCCGGCTTCTCTGTCCAGAAAATCGATATGGGTGATATCGTCCAGATTGATGATCGCTCCGAGGTCCCTGGCCTTGCAGAATTCGGCTGCCGGCGTATCATTTGAGGAGAATACGATGTTTTCTCCTTTCAACCCGGCCTTCTCGGCCAAAATAAGTTCTGGAAGAGAACTGCAGTCTGCGCCTGTTCCCTCTTCGGCCAGAATTTTTAAAATATACGGATTTGGTGTTGCTTTTACCGCAAAATACTCCTTAAATCCTGGATTCCAGGCAAAGGCAGCCTGAAGCCTGCGTACGTTCTCCCGAATTGCTTTTTCATCGTAAATATGAAAAGGCGTTCCATACTCCTGGGCAATTCTTTCAATTTCCTGACTGGAAAAAGGCAATGATTTATTCGACATGGTCGCATCCTCCTATTAAGGTAAATTGGCGGCAGCCTAAGCTGAAATTCGATGTATCAGAAAGCGCTTACCGTATTTTCAAATACACGAAAAAAGTTTACGGATACTACCCGTAAACCTGAAAAATCCTATTTTCCCGGCATATCAAACGCCGGTAATTTGAAAGGTTCCGAATAGCGCTTCATTCCGTTTCAGAATGACAGTTTTATACTCTTTCAGTATAAACCCAGCCCGACTCTTGGCCATCATCCGGCTTCGGCAGTGTTTCCTTTCTTTATTCGTCATCGACTGGCATCTCGGAATCATTACTCTTAAGCACTGCGCCTCTATCCCTAAAAATATTCAATTTGCCCAATTATTTTAGCACATCCGACAGAAAAGGACAACTTCCGATAAGAATAATTCCTGTCTGATCGATTAAGCTTCCTCTTCCTCTTCTGCCGTATGCTCCAGCGGCGGGAGATCCTGAATAGATTTCAGGCCAAAGTGGATAAGGAAATCTTCGGTTGTCCCGTAAAGGATCGGCCGTCCCGGACCATCCTTCCGTCCCAAGTCTTTGACCAGCCCTCTTTCAACCAGCGTGGCCAGCGCCCGGTCGGATTGGACGCCGCGGATGAAATCAATTTCGCCGCGGGTAATCGGCTGTTTGTAAGCAATAATCGACAGGACTTCCAACGCTGCATTCGATAGTATCTGAGAAGGATGTTTGTACAAGACTTCGATGTAACCGGCAAGTTCAGGCTTCGTTCCGAGCCGGAAACCCTGTTCCAGCTCAATAAGCACCAAACCGCTCGCGGGATCTTCATATCTGTCTTTTAGTGCCTGCAGAAATTCAGGCACATGATCGGCCGGTATCTCCAGTATCTCTGCAATTTTCGTCATGCTCAGCGGTTCCTTGGCCACAAAAAGCAAAGCTTCCAGGGCAGCAATTTCCGTATCCTGAAACAGCATCATCCCGATTCCTCATTTCGAAAGTCCCAAGCTTTTTCGGTTGGAACCAAAAATATTTCATTGGCCTCCTTGCTTTGCTCCGCCCTGACCTTTCCTTCTTTGAGCAGCTCAAGCAAAGCGATAAAGGCTACCACAATTTCTACCCTCGATCCGTATCTTAGAAGCTGACTGAACTTCAGCCCTTTGGGATGTAGGATCATTCTGCGCATGATGTCGCTCGTCATCATCTCCACAGGGATTTCTTCGACCTGTACATACTGGATATCCTCACCTTTTTCAACCCGCTCCAGAACAGCTTGGAACGCCTTGAACAAATCCTCCATGACAATGCCCTGCAAAGGGTTCGGCGGCGGGATTCTGGAAAGGATCTCTTCAAGATCGATTTCCCGGAAATACCTGCTGCCCAGTGTTTCGTCCCTCGAACTCAAAAACGAGGCAATGTTTTTAAAAGCCCTGTAGGTGACAAGCCTTTCCACAAGGTCTTGTTTCATCTCTTCTTCCAGCAGCAGTTCCTCTTCGGTCTTTTGCGGTTTTGGCAGCAGCTGCCGTGATTTCAGATACAACAGATGGGCCGCCAGCACCAGAAATTCCGAAGTCACTTCCATATCCAGCGCTTCTAATCTGCGGACAGTAGCGATGAATTGATCGGCAATGAGCGCGATCGGAATATCATAAATATCAACTTTATGCTCCTGGATCAGATGAAGGAGTAAATCCAAAGGGCCTTGAAAATTAGGGATTTCAACATAAGGGGCACGTTTTAGAGCATCATCCATCAGATCCCCAGCGCTGACCGGACTTCCGCCATGGTTGCTGCAGCGGTAATCCTGGCTTTTTCGGCGCCCTCCTGCAGTACTTTTTCAACCTTGCCGTCTTCATCCCAGAATAATCTTCTTTCCCGATAGGGGGCAAGCACTTTATCGATGTTTTCAGCCAGATACTTCTTACAGGCGACGCAGCCGATTTTGCCGGCGCAGCATTCTTCTTCGACCCGCTTTATATCCGGCGTATAAATATGATGAAACTTGGAAACCACACAGACTTCCGGATGTCCCGGGTCGTCCTTGCGGAGGCGCTCGGGATCCGTGATCATCTGTTTGACCCTGATATTGATTTCTTCCGTTGAGGCTGTAAGCGAGATTGCGTTGTTATAGCTTTTGCTCATTTTTCGACCGTCAACACCCGGCAGCAGCGGCACTTTGCCGATAAGGGCCTGCGGTTCGGGAAAAACGTTCCCATACAGGTAATTAAAACGGCGTCCGACTTCCCGGCAAAGTTCGATATGCGGGATTTGGTCTTCTCCTACCGGGACGGCTTTGGCCTTGTAGACGAGAATATCCGCCGCCTGCAGTAAAGGATAACCGAGAAAACCATACGTATGCAGGTCTTTGCCTTCGTTTCCGAGCTGCTGGAGCTGATCCTTATACGTCGGCACTCTTTCCAGCCACGAAATCGGCGTAAACATGGAGAACAAAAGGTGAAGTTCCGCATGTTCTTTGACCTGGGATTGAATGAACACCGCGCTCTTTTCAGGATCTATTCCGACACTCAGCCAGTCCAGAGCCATTTCTCTGATTAAAGCCTTAAGGTCAAGCTTATCTTCATAACCAGTGGTCAGCGCATGCCAGTCGACAATGCCAAAATAGCATTCATATTCATCCTGGAGCGCAGCCCAGTTCTGCAGAACGCTTAAATGTCCTATGTGCAGCGAACCTGTCGGCCGCATACCGCTAAAAATTCTGTTTCTCAAAGTCATTTCTCCCTTCAGAATTTTACAATTCATAAAGATCTATTTTATATTGGTTTATTATCTATGCAATCAGCTCTATCATTCTTTTCGAGCAGGATTTCGAGATACCTTTTTTCTTCATCCGGAGTCCGGATTTTTCCTTCGAGCCAGGCCAGCCGAATTTGTTTCAGGATGCTGCCGATTTCCGGTCCTTCCCTGACGCCTGATTGCCGCAGATCTTTTCCGGTTGTTTTCATCTGGATTCCCTCGCGCAGCAAACGGTATTTTTTCAGAGGGTCCGTATAGGCATCATCACTGCCAAGAATATTAAACAACAATAACGGAACTCCTGCAAGTAATTCATCAAGGTTTTTCAGATCGCTAAGATCTTCCAGTTTCAAGGCTTGCTTCAGCCGCAGGTATTCCAGCGTAATCCTTTTGAGAGATTTAGGTAAGGTCAGTCTGTCCAAAACAGCGGAAATCTCATTACTGTCCAGATTTTTCAGGCTGATGAGCCATCGTTCAGTCAATGACCTTTGCTCACCGACGGACTCCGCCTCCTCAAAATTCCAGGCATAATCTGCTTTAAACCAGGCTTTGAAAATACCGTTCCGTATTAATTCGCGGCCCATGCGCTGAAACTTGGCTTCCTTATAGATCAGGATCAGTTCTTCCGTAAAGCGTTCCGCACTGATTTTGGCAAAAACGTCCTCTTTTAAGGCGATTGGTATCGCATCCACCGTCACCTTGGCAAGTTTGAACGCATACCGAACGGCAAACTTTATCGCTCTGAGCATCCGGGTAGGATCGTCAATAAAGCTGAGGTTATGCAAGAAACGAATTTCCTTTTGCTGCAGGTCACGAAAACCGCCATAATAATCAATGATATCGCCAAAGTTGTCTTCGTTCAAACATAAAGCCATGGCATTAATGGTGAAATCTCTCCGGAGCAAATCCTCTCTGAGGGTTGACTCCTCCACAACCGGCAAAGCTCCGGGAAAATCATAATCCTCCCGGCGGGTTGAAGCAATGTCCAAATGTGTGCCGTTGCAGAAAATCAGACTGGCCGTGCCAAAGGATGCATGCAAGACCAATTTGTCGCAAGTCAGTTTTTTACTCAGAATCCTGCCCAGCTCAATCCCGTTGCCTTCGACAACTATATCCAGATCATTGTTCGGCATATTCATTAGTAAATCCCTGACAAAACCGCCAACCAGATAGACCTGGTTCCCCATTTCCGAAGCGGCTTCCCGAATTACCGCCAGATCATCCTGAATGTACTGGGGAAGCCCTGTAATATGCCGCAGGATCTCTTCCCGTCTGGCTATGCTTCTGTCTCTGGCAAGCTCATTTAAGGTCGGTACGACGCTGCCATAAATGAGCCGCATCACATCGGATCTCGACACAATGCCGGTAAGGATCTCGTTTTCCACCACCGGGATTCTGCCGATATCATGTAAAACCATCAGCTTCTGGACTTCTTCCCAACTTAAATCCGGCTGGACCGTGATCACGTCCCGGGTCATAAACCCCTTCACCGGAGCGTGCTGCAGCCCGTGTTTCAAGGCCTTGTCCACGTCCCTGCGCGAGATAATCCCGACAAGTTTTTCATCCTGGACAACAGGCAGACCGGTATGCCCGTACTTTAGAAGCATCTTGCCTACCTCTTCGATCGAGGTATCCGGGAAAACCGTTTTAACAGGATAACTCATGATGTCGCGTATCGTCGTTGGTTTCTCTGCCCTCAGCTTGATCTCTTCTCGTAACAGCCTGATGATGCTGTCTATATTGCCATTTTTGATTACGGCTGAAGCGGCTTTTTCATGGCCTCCGCCGCCAAAAGCCTGAACAATTTCATTGAGTGGCAGGCTGCTGCCTCCTCTTGCTCTGCCGACAAGATAGACCCGGTCTTCCATCTTCACGACGAGGAAAAAGATCTCCGCATTCTCAAATTCACCGATCCGGTGCGCAAGCAAAGCCAGCCCTGAAAAATACTCCCTGCTTTCGGCATAAGAGATAAAAACCGGCATTTCATTATATTTTTCGATCACGCCGTTATCCAGTAACTGCTGGAATAAGTCCTTTTGCTCCGAGGTAAGCGGTCTCTGCAGATACTCCGCCATAACGGCAAGCTCAGCCCCTTCTTCCACAAGATAGGCGGCTGCCAGCAGATCCCTCGGTGTTGTGTTTGCAAAAAGCAGGCTTCCGGTGTCATCATAAATTCCCAGAGCCATTAACGTCGCATCGAAACTGGTCAGGTTTATGCCTCTTTGCTGAATCTGTTCGACCAGAATCGTCGTACAGGCTCCGACCATTTCAATAATCTGGTTCTGACCATCCGGTTCGACGACAGGATGATGGTCAATGATCTCAATTGGGATGGTCCGAAGCCTGTCCATAAGCTTTTTATTGCCGATGGACCGTTCGATTTCCTGTGTATCCACGAGAATGATCTTTTCTACCTTGTCCACGTCAATATCTTTGAAGCGGTAGTAAGGCAATTGTTCTTTGGCCAGCGATAAAAATTCCTGTACATAAGAACTGTATTTGCCGTCGATTACCAATACGGCTTCCGGACATAGCTTTTGGGCTGCGGCCATCGCTGCAAGCGCATCAAAATCAAGAAATTGATGTGATAGGATAATGATCATCGCTGATTCTCCATCCATGCCCTTTTCGCCGATAAATCCAGAACGTCTTTACTGCTCAGCATCCTTATTTATCTCACCCATTGCCACGTCAATTTCATTCTGCGTCATACCTTCTTTTTTCAGCCGATGATCAATCGCATCGACCCAGAACCCGCATTTGGCAGCCATTTTTTTGAAAGCTTTACCGTTCACTTTACTTCTCTGGGCACGAGATTCGGCATTGCCCTGAATGATACTGCAGATATACCTGGCTTGGAAACAGGCAGCCTGGTCCATCTCGCTATATGTTTTGTTCAGCTGTTCAATCACACCGGTATAATACGTCTTGAATTCTTCAAATGCAATCTCCGTCTCCATTTGAAGGTATTCCTTCAATTTGGCCATTTTTTCGTCCATTGTACCCTCCTGTATCTCCTCTTCAGATAGAAACGATCTTTTTGATCTTGATTTTAATCTCTATCTATCTTAATTCCTATCCTATTATATAAGAAAATAAAGAATTTGGAAAATAAAAATATATTGAACCTGTTAGCCGGATACTTGTTGATTAATTTGCCAGGAGTGCCATAATGTATTAGGAAAAAGTTTACTGTCGAAGCCGTACCCTATGTATACCGATGCAGAAAAGACGAAGGAAAAAGACGAAGGAGGCCTTTCAGCAATGGAATTCACACCTGCCATGACACTGTCTGTCATTATCTTTGCAGCTGCCTATCTGCTCATCGTTACTGAAAAGATCGACAGAGTGATCATCGCGCTCGGCGGCGGCGTTCTGATGGCGCTTACGGGGCTATTAGACCATGAGAATCCTTACGAAGCCATCGACTTTAATACACTTGCCCTGCTGATCAGCATGATGGTGATCGTTATGATCACCCAGCGCACCGGTGTGTTCGAATTTCTGGCCATTAAAGTTGTCAAGCTGGCCAAAGGAGAACCCTGGAAAGTGTTGGTGTACCTTTCCTTCATTACAGCGATTGCTTCAGCCTTTCTGGACAATGTAACCACAATTCTGTTGATTCTCCCGATCACGCTGGATGTAACAAAAGACCTTAAGATAAAGCCCATCCCGTTCGTCATCAGCCAGATCTTTGCTTCGAATATCGGCGGCACGGCGACCCTGATCGGCGATCCGCCAAATATCATGATCGGGACGAAAACAGGCTTAAGCTTTATGGATTTTGTTATTAATGTTGCGCCAATCATTGTTCCTATCCTGTTCGTCACCATTGGAGCATTTCTGCTGGTCTATAAAAAATATCTCCATACAAAAGAAGAGAATAAAAAAAAGGTCCTGCTGCTCAACGAATATGAAGCAATCAAGGATAAAAAGCTCCTTACTAAATGCCTAATCGTACTGGGCCTGACCATCCTGGGCTTTATCTTGCATAGCGTTTTAAATTATCCGTCTTCGGTCGTAGCAATGACCGGAGCAGTCCTTCTTCTGCTGATTTCCGGAGTCAACCCGGAGAGAGTATTTAAAGAAGTCGAGTGGAAAACGATCTTCTTCTTTGCCGGTCTTTTTATGCTGGTGGGCGGTCTGGAACGGGCCGGAGTTTTGGAGGTGCTTGCGAAAAGTATTGTTCAGCAAACCAACGGTGATATGTTTTTACTCGGAATGGCCGTTCTCTGGGTTTCCGCGATCGCTTCGGCCTTTGTTGACAACATCCCGTTTACCGCGACCATGATCCCGCTGATTCAGGAAGTCGGCGTGCTGACCGGAATGGACATTACACCGTTATGGTGGGCGCTCTCACTGGGGGCCTGTCTGGGCGGAAACGGCACCATTATCGGGGCAAGCGCCAATGTCGTGGCTTCCGGTATGGCCGAGGAAGCGGGATACAAAATAACCTTCGGCCAGTACTTTAAAGTCTGCTTCCCCATAATGCTGATCACCGTCGCCATCAGTACGGTTTACCTTGTTCTGCGCTATTTGATTTAGTTTAATACAAGATGCCTCTCAACAATTATTACCCTGTATCCCTGCTTTTTTAAAATTAAATATCTAGATATGCTTCCTGACTCCGGAAATTCTTGCAGACAATTGATTGCTGTTTCAATCGACTATCTATTCCCTATTAATGGGAGATGCAGCTTTCTTAGCGATTAGTTGAGAAACCACAACACAGATCACTATCAAAAGAAACGGTACCGTTGCGAATACGATAAAGTTTGTTATCAAAGACGCCTCTTGGGCTATCAACATTCCTCCAGTCATCGGTGCGAAAGATCCGCCGAAACGCCCCACTGCATTAGCCCATCCTAATCCGGTCCCACGGAAGGCAAGTGGATAGCTGACTGATATGAATGTAAAGATCAATCCCAATAACCCATACATACCAGCTCCAAGGACAAACAGAACAATTGATACCAGAATTGTATCTAGTTTCAGCATCAAGAGCAGAACAACAAGGGCAGGAACCGCTGCATATAAGGATAGTGTATTTTTAAGTCCAATTTTATTGGCTAACGGACCCGATAGAAGGATACCAGGTATTGACCCGAGGATGAAAGTGAAAAAGAACGTGAGACTGGATCCTAAGTTATATCCTGCACCCATCATCATTTTAGGCAGCCATGTTACTAAGCCGTAAATGATAAACATACATAGTGCCATGATTAACCAATATAAAATAGTATTCACAGCCATGCCATTTCTAAATAGACTTAGGAATGATCCTTTGTCGGAAGGTCGGATTTCTGTTTCGTATTGCTCGTCTATGCTAGGAGTGTATTCAGGGGCAACTAATTTTAAGATCTTTTGAATTTTTTTTCTTTTATCGTCTTTTATCAATTTTTGCATAGATTCAGGTAAGTAAAAAATACAAAAAACAATTAAAATCAGGGGAATAAAACCAATCAGAAACATTGGTCTCCACCCAAACGATGGCAAAATAGCCATACCTGCCAAAGTGCTCAACATTCTTCCAAGCGGCATTCCCAGAGTCGTCGTGTTCATCAATTGAATACGATTTTTTAAAGGACTATATTCAGCAAGCATAGCAAAGGTAACTGGGGCAATTCCGGCAGCACCCATTCCTGTTAAAACTTGGTATAAAGAAAACTGCCATACTGTTGTTGCAGTTCCCATCAGACCTGTGAACATCGCGTAAAAGCCAATAGCTAACATGAATACTTTTTTATTACCTATTTTATCAGCTAACATTCCAAATATTATTCCGCCGGCAATCATTCCATATAGTGTATAACTACCAATTAGGCCAAAAACTGTTGGCTCAATACCAGTATCTTGAATCAGCGAAGGAAGGGAAGTACTGTAAACCCCCTGAGCGTATCCATCAAATAATAGACCCAAGAAAGCTAATACCGCCACGATAACAAAAAATCTATTCATTTTGCTTTGGTCGATGGTTTTTGGAACATTTACAGTACTCAATTAACTTATCTCCTTTTTATTAATCCTAATCTTTAAATTGCGTTCTTAAAAGTAAAACCTCGCAAAAACATACAACATCACCGTAACCGCTTAATTTCTGACTATTTCTTCTCTATCAAAATCAAAACGCAGCTCTCAACATGCCTTGAATATAAAAATTTTTATACACTTCATGCGTATCAAGATCCTTGGCAGCAAACTTGCTCAGCACCTCAGTTATACGGTTATTCTTCCCACAGGCTGGATCATGTAGTCTTTTAAAAAGAGCTTTGAACCGTCATCGGCACCATCTTCACCATCACCATTCCGACGCCGAAACCGGACTTGACCGGCAAGCAAGATATCAAGATCATTGATACCACAATCAATGATCTGTATGAGAGGACAAGCTAAACCAGGGTAACGTTACCTCAGCCAAATTAAAACAGGCGGCCGCAAGGCCGTCTTTATTTATGTATTTATTTACTTCCTTCAATAACTGAAGCGTTTGAAAGCGCTTTCAAATTCTTCGATTTCAGAAATTTTACCGCATGGAAGATTCACATCGCAAGGCTTGACAACATATCATACGAAATAAGAGTACAACCAGTAGGAGGATCATTAACCATGGATGCCAATAATATAAACGATATAAACGATATAATCGAAAGGACGCCGGACATTATCGCCGCTGAAATAACCATGATCAAAGAACAGGCCAAAAAATACATGTTAGTCAGCGCCATTGAAATAGGCCGACGCCTTTTGGAGGCCAAAGAAAAGATCCCTTATGGTAAATATGGTTTATGGCTGGAGAACGCCGTGCAGTATACCGAGCGCACAGCCTATCATCTTATGCGCATAGCGGAAGAATACGGTCCTGAGCTGCACGGCATCCCCGACTCAAGCGCCGCCGCCTCCGGCATCAGCGCGAAAACAGAGCCGTTTGCCAAGATGGGTTATACCCAGGCAATCATTCTCCTGGGGCTTCCGGCGGAGGAACGCGCGGAGTTCATTACCCAATTTGATCTTGAGAATATGTCCGTCCGCGAGCTGCAGCAGGCGGTCAATGACAGGAAACAGGCCCTCGCTGAGAAAGAGGCGCTGCAGAAAGAGAGTGGTGCCCAAAAGAGCGCCATCTCCCAATTATCCAATGAGCTTGGCCAGGCGAAAAAAGAAGCCACGGATAACCTGCAAGCCGTATGGGCCGAGCAGGGAAATGTTTTGAAGCTGCAGCGGAAGCTTGACGTACTTGAAAATGGAAATGCAGCAGCCAAGCGCATCGCCGAGATAGAACTTGAAAGCAAGATCTTAAAGCTCAACCTGTCCATGACCCAGGCAGACGCCCGCTTCGATCTGATAGCCAAAGGATTCGACGATCTGTTTATCGCCATCAAAGAAATGGCCGCAGCGGACCCGAATGCTTTCAAGTTTTATTTAATTCAGACCAACCAGTTTATATTAAAAACATCGGCGAAATTAAAGCGAATTGAGAGAGCTGTTCTCGCCGCTCCCAAAGTTCCGGCAACTCCTGAAGCTCCCACCCCATGAGCGCTCTTAAAAAAGCTGTCGGTCGGTGGGATGATCCCACGATTGGCAGCTTTATTTCTTTAAAACAAAGAGCTCAGTTTTCGGAAATAACAAACTAAACAATAAGAAAATTAAACAATCTTCATACGTTCTGCCAACATAGGTTCGTACATCATAATTGCATGATTTTCCGTGACAAAATCATCACCTATTTGATTATCATCAAGATCAAACACTTTACACGTCGGCAAATATCCTACTTTATTAGAAGATACATATAATATCCAATAAATTCTCTTGTTAAGGAGTATAAATCACGTAGTTCAAAGGTTGTTGCATGAGCAGAATAAACCTTGTTAATACCAACCTTGTGCATTGCTAATGTCGTTCTGGTTATATGGTAGTACTGGGTAATAACCATTGCACTTTGAAAATTATTCCGATCCATAATAACCTTAGAATTCTTAGCGGTCATAAATGTATCAACACCATGGCTGTCTTCAATGATCACATTTTCAGGTATTCCTGCTTTTACCAGGTAATTTTTCATTACTTTGGCTTCGTCAAACCCTTCCTTACCTGTGCCCCCACTGACAATGATATATTGAAAATATTTGTCTTTATAGAGTTCTGCGGCTTTATCTAATCTACCCTGCAATCTTTGTGACGGAGTTCCATCCAATTCAACCTTATTTCCTAAAACGATCCCAACATCACACTGACCCAGGTTATTGGCTAATCCATCAATCGTGATCAAAATAGTATGTGATAGAAACCATAATAGACCGGCAATTATTATTACTTTAAAAAACCTCTTCAGCATCATTTACCTCTCTGTAAAGCTTTAAGCTCATCCTTTCTGATATTCCTCAGCGAAATATCCGTCTTTTTCGCTTGCATACTTATAACTGGTATTTATTTCTAATATAACATGGTGCGTGACCAACTTCCATGTTTTTATGACCATTTCGTTTGTTTATAAAAATTCTCTGATTCTAACCCAAATCTTACTCAATAATTCAAAAAAGACGCTGTTTGAATCTGGCATCTCCTTGACGGCAGGCCATATTAAGTAATGTCCAAATAAGATAAAACTGCGCACATATTTGCGTTAAGAAGACACCCGCACAGTTTTAAAGAGATTCTCACCTGAGACTCAGGTTGAAATAGCCCAGATTAAGGAAATTGGCAAGCAAAAAAATGCCTGAAAGTATCAACCAATCAGACATTTTTTCTTTCAGTCCAGTTCTAGTTTTTTCTGCTGAAATTCGTTTTTGAGGCTTTCGTATAGTTTCTGCAGAAACGGTCCCTGCCCAGCAGAAGCTCTGTGGCATATAATGACTCAATCAGCTGCACATTACTCGGATTGACAACCGCCGAATCCATTCCGGCTTCCAGGGCCAGTGTCAAAAAGGTCCTGTTGATCAAGGCGCGTTCGGGCAGCCCGAAAGAAACATTGCTGAGCCCTCCGCTGATATGGGCTTCCGGGTAGGTAGCCTTGATTGTCCGGATACATTCAAACACCGTCTTGGCTGCCGTCTGGTCTGTGGCTACAGCCATAATCAACGGATCAATAAAAATCTTCTCATCCGGAATCGCCATTTCTCGTGTTGCCTTAAATATCTTTTCCAGAACGACCATTCTCTCTGCCACGGTCTTAGGCATATCGGATTTGGACTCATCCATAGCCAGTGCGATGACCGGGCAGTTTCTTTCTTTAATTAGTGGAAGGAAGCTTTCCAACCTCTTACTGTCGCCATTGATGGAATTGATCATGGGCGTTGCGCGGATAACCCCCATGGCGGCTTTAATGGCTGACGCTGTTGAACTGTCAATGCAGATGGGGACGTCAACCACCGCCTGAACCGTCTCGATCAACCAGAGTAAATCCTCGGTCTCCCGATTGGGGTCGGTCCCGGCATTAACGTCGAGATAATCTGCCCCTGCTTCCGCCTGGGATATGGCAATCCTCTGAATATATTCGGCATCCCTCTCTAATACTGCTTTTTTGATTGCGCTTCTTGTACCATTGATTGATTCACCGATAAATATCATGCGAATATACTCCCTATATAATCATTAGAATTCATCGCTTTATTAAAATTCTGCTGCCGCCTTAAACATTGCTACCATATTTTCGAACTTAGCATTGGCCGGGGCATCACATCCTGGAGTCACAAAAACCCCCTCAGTGCCGATATCATCCAGAAGTCTCTTCACATAGTCGCTGACTTGTTCCGGAGTGCCTGTAGCCAGCAGCTGGGCCGGTACGTCTCCCATAAACGCTATATGATCCCCTAATTTCTTCTTGGCGTTTCTTAAATCGGTCATGCCATCGGTATTCAGGATGCACTTTTTGGCCGGCACTTCCAGAAATCTCTCAATATCCCGATCCCAATTCTGATCGAGATGGAAAATCGGGGTTAGCCCATTATCAACCAAGGTTATTGCTGCATCATATATATAGGGCCATACTAATTTTTCCCATATTTTTGTTGACACTAAGGCACTGGCTCCACGCCACCCGCCTACCCAAGTGCCAACTCCCTGAGCCGCCTTGGCAATCCCGACTGCAGAATTTACAATATCAGGCAGCATAGCGTCCAAAGCTGCTTTTACTTTGTCCGGCATTTTATAGCAGTCCATATAGAACTGTCCCATAGTGCGGGCGCCACAAAGCATTTCAAAGGGCGGACTGATCATGGAAGCGGTAATGACCGGATAACCGGCATTAATATATTTCCCGGCATCTTTGGCTCCATTTTCCTGATTATACCGGATAAATTCCTGAAATTCCGCCATATCAGCCACTTGAGGAAATATTTTTTCAAACAGCCCATTGTAGCCCTTTTCAATAACCAGATCATAATCTGCGTCCTGCATTACCTTTTTTTCTTCGACTTGCCAGAGGGAATTCTCCGGAAGATCCCTGCCCGGTACCTTTATTTTAGAAAACCATGCTGTGGCCAGCGCTATGTTGGGCTTTGGCATGTATCCACTGTTCAGGCAGTCAACAGGTGCGGTGGCATTAATCTCATTGACATAGTCAATGAATATGTCCAGCCCCTTTTCCTGATCGTTTATATACTCCGCCATGGTTATCCCCATGTGTGCCGGAGGAGTTGCCGTTCCAATATAACAAGAGGTTACTGAATCATTTTCAAAGACAATGGTTTTCTTGGCTTTTTCCAGGCGTTCAAGATATAACGGATTCATATCAGATCAACTCCTTACATACTCTTACCGCATCCTGGGCATCTTTGCCGAATGCATCCGCTCCTGTAAATTCCACAACTCCCTGGTCAACCGGTCCGCCGCCGATCATGATCTTCACTTTATCCCTTAGCCCCGCAGCTTCCACTGCCGCCACCGTAGCTTTGACTGAGTCGTATGCGGTGGTCAGGAGGCAGGAAAGCCCAAGTACCTTGGCGCCGCTGTCCTGCAAAGCCTGGACAAAAGCCTCTGGCGTTACATCAACGCCCACATCCACAACATCAAAGTTTCCGGCCTTAAGCATGGCAACCACCAGATCCTTGCCGATATTATGAATATCCCCCTGAACTGTGCCGATGACAACTTTTTCCGCATTGGAGCTTCCTAACACTTTGAGAAAAGGAGTAACAATTTCATTGACGCTCATAAAAATTGCCCCTGCCATCATCAGGTCGGAAACAAAGTATTCCCCCTTCTGGAACCGTTTGCCGATCTCCACCATACCTTCCTGGCATGCCCCGAAAATTTCTACCGGGTCAATGCCTGCGTCAAGTTGTCTTCGTACCTCAAGTATAACCTTTTCGTCTTCCAGGCCTGCAGTCATCTGGATCAATACATTGCTCACGTCAATTTTCCCCCTTTGTCCTTTAAATATTATTAAATTTTATCTATAACCACTCAGTGGTTATGATTATGGTTGGGGTCCTCGTGGTGATGTGCATGATGCCCGTGATGGTCATGAGCAGCTTTTTCAAGATTGAATGTGCTTTCAAGCAGAAACTCTTTTTTTATTTTCTTGGAAACTCGCCTTAAGACTTGAACTGCGTCTTCCTCCGCAACTCCATAGACCAACGAATTCAGGATTAGAGGAATGCTGTGATAAGATGATTCCCCTACGGATACAACCTCTGCAGGTATGTCGCACTTAAACTTGCTGAATTTTATGTACTCTTTTTTATTAAGGATGGAAATTGCTTTAATATGCCCTATATACACCTTTGGCCTCTGGCACAGTTCACTGGAGTATTGCGAAAAATAATAGTTGACAATATCCGCCCACCGTTTGACGGATGCTTTATCCTGAAGGATCAGTCTGATGCTGAATGTAACCGGATGAAAATGATCTTGATGCATTTACTCACCTCTTTACGATCAGATCCGCAATATACCCAGACAATTCCCCCGACAAGGATTGACTTGCATCAATCAGGAAGTTTGGTGAATGTGGTCCATGGGTCAAGGCCAATTCCCGGCATTTTTCAATGGACTCCCCGTCTGCCAGGTCTATTTTATTGATCAGTACACAATCCGCTAGCTCAAGACTGGAAATCAGGAGTGGCGTTAATATCTCCAAAAACATCTCAATCCGGGTGGGATCCAAAATAAAGAAGTTTGCAATTCTCTCTTTCTCGATGCCAAAACTGATCAGGGAATTGTAAACGGTTTCCGGATTGGCTGCTCCACTGGGCTCAATGATAATTACATCCGGATGATAATTCTTTTCCAGCTCCTGAATCGTATGTTCCAGGCTGACGGATAACGTGCAGCAGATACACCCGCCGAAGATTTCCCAGACGTTATATCCCAGCTGCTTCATATATTGGTTATCGATGCCGATTTCCCCGGCTTCATTGACGATAAGAGCCGCTTTGATATTTCTTTGCGCTAAAGATTCCACCAGCTTTACGATAAATGTCGTCTTTCCTGAACCCAAAAAACCAGACACAAATACGATTCTGGTGAACATCTTCAGCTCTCCTTTTTAAAACTTCAATATGTACCTGTACGTACTAGTTAATTTAATATTATACCCTGTTATTGAGAATGTCAATCGGCCAAATGATAATTGTCTGTTAATTCAAAATATTTTTTTACTTGCATCTTCCTCCGGAGTTTTCGCCGTAAGCATAAAATACTCCTTACGAATATAAAACAAGCTGTAAGTCAGTGGAGAATGGTCATCCTTTTTCATGATCCTCTCGCTGATTTCAAATACATCCTCGCCCGGGGCAATACTCAGTCTCATGCAGATGTCTTCACCGGCCTTTACCACTTTGATAACCAGCTCTTTAGTTAAGCCAAAGGTTTCTTCCCCAAAAGCCAGCTTCTTATCCAAGTTATATGCATAATTGGCAAAGTTAATTCTGTCCTCAACCACTGGAGTATTGGGTATGTATTGGGTATTGACAACTTCGAGAGCCACCGGCTGATCATCGCTGTAGACTAATCGTTCGACTCTCACCACCCGTCCGTTCTCCTGCAGCAAAAGGTTATCCATTACATCATCCGAAGCGGTATTCACTGTAACCGATAACAGTTTGATCCGGTCAACTTTGGACAGCAGATTATCGTAACGGTTAAAACGGAATTGATAAACATCGGTATCTGGTTTTTTGACAAAATTGCCTTTACCTGGAACGGAATAAATATAGCCCTGATTGGATAATAACGATAAGCTTTTTCGTAAGGTCATTCTGCTTACGCCGTATTCTTTCATCATTTCCGATTCCGACTTCAGCATATCCCTAGGAGAAAGATGCCCGGAAACTATTGCTTTCTTGATTTCTTCAACGACTGCCAAATATAAAATATCAGCCAACGATCATTCATCCTTCCTGTGAAAAAGCTAACTGTTTTTCCCGACCCATTCCTGGCATATTTTAAGCCCTTTATACGCATCGTTGACAATTTCGTCCGCCAGGTTAATGTTGGAATATTTTTTACTGATCGCAGTCCCGCCTATGATTATTTTCAGGTTATCTCTTAACCCTGCATCTTTGATGACATCAATCGTCTTAAAAATATAATTGATTGAGGTGGTCATGGTGCAACTTAAGCCCAGAATATCCGGGTTATATTTCCGTATGCCTTCCACAAATTTTTGAGGAGGAACATCCACCCCCAAGTTGATTACTTCAATGCCCCCGGAAGCCAATAACTCCGTCATAATATCTTTGCCGATATCATGAATATCATCGCAAACCGTACCAATTAAGATCCGTCCCTTGTTTTGAGGACTATTGGCACTGGAAGAATCCTTCATTTCTTCCAGTGCCAGGACTTCTTTGACGAGCATACCGGAAACGATCAGATCCCCGATGAAATACTCTCCTCTTTCATACTTTCTCCCGACTTCTGTAAGGCCTAAGAATATCTGATTTCGGATTTCCTTGGGCTCAATCTTCTGAGACAGCATTCTCTCTACCTCTTCTTTTGCGCTGTTAATATCGAGCATCTTTACGTATTCACTCACTTTATAATCCAAAGTATCCCCTCCTTACGTACCTGTACTTACTTACATTATAAATAAACACTAAAGGTATTTCAATTATGCAAACCGTCAAAAATATCACTATTAGCAATCGCTTCAACCCGCTCAGGTATTGCTACCGATAATAAACTTGTCACTTGTTCTATATATAAAGTAACAGGAGTTATGAGTTGATGGAAATAAGTAACGGTTCATAATCCAAGAAAAAAGTTAAAAAACATCATCCGCCTTTTAGAGCAAAGACAGACAAGCCCTGATAATTATTCAGGGCTTCGTACCTCATTATTTTTCGTCTAATTCCCGGTTAATTCTCTCCTCTATCTCCTGATCGGTTAGATCATACGCGTCCATCAATTCCCTGGCCCTTTGTCTCTGTTCATAGTAGTAGGCGCGTTTTCTCCGCCTGAGTTCTGAGATATCACTGCCCCTATCATCGGTCCAGTCAACGTTCCGTCGGCGTCTGATCGCTTTAAAGAAAAAATACGAAAGCGACGCTGTGACGACCAGCATCAAAAGCGCCGTAAGCGGACTTCCAAAACCAAAACCTATGATCACGATTAACCTCTCTCCATAAATTACCATGATTGTATCACAATGGCAATTTATTTCGTATAATACCTTAGCATGGTCAACGCTATATCTTCTTTCTTTATCATATCATATTTTTGTTGAGTTTTAATGCCTCCAAATCAGGTATCCGGTACGAATTAATTGAGGGAGATCAACATGAGCAATATGTTGTTTACCAACCATATATCTTTGGCAGCAGCTGCAAACGATCCGCGTTATTTTTCTATGGCCAGAGGGAATTACGCTAATCCCCGGACAGTTTCATACCCGTATTCCCGTACAGGACAGACAGGACAGCCAAGGGCCGTACTTCCGGCGGCATTTTTACCCGGTACCGTCCTACCGGCTGCAAATCTGCCTGGTACACTCCTGCCGGGACCGGTTCTGCGAAGTCCTGTTCCCCCCTCTTCTATCCTTTCAGGTTCTTATCAAAACGGCTATCTGATGCCTGCCGCCCGGCAGGTGACTGTCTCTGCAAATAATCTGAATAAGATCCTAATCGCCATTTTACTTCTTGTTTCCCTGGACTTGGTGTTTGTCCGGCCGGGCCGCTCTTTGCCATCCATGGCATCGCGGCACTAGGCCATCCGTAGCCGTCGCCGCTCTTTGCCATCCATGGCATCGCGGCACTAGGCCATCCGTAGCTGTCGCCGTTCCTTGTCTTCTGTGACCATCCGTCTAGGGATTTGTTCTTTCTTTAGGCTGACTTTCCTTAGTCTGTCTATCCTTAGGCTGTCTGATTCGGTCCTTCGGTTTGAAGATGCTCGGTCTAAGGTTGTTAATCGGGACCGGATTACGTATCAGGATTGTGGACAGCGCCTTGATATCCATTGGAATCAATGGCCAGAGATACGGTACACCAAAAGAATTGGTCCGCAGCAGAACAAATAGAACAAGCAAAACGCCTGCTCCAAATCCCCAGAAATTAAACAGCCCGGCAGCCAGGACAAGGAATAGGCGGACAAGCCTGTTAGCCTGAGCCAGTTCATAACTTGGTGTCGCAAATGTCCCGACTGCCGCAATAGCGGTATACATTACAACCTCCGGTGTAAACAGCCCGACCTGTATAGCCACATCACCCATCATGAACACCGCGATTAAACCCAGGGCTGTAGCCAGAGGCGACGGGGTATGAATTGCCGCCATTCGCAGCATATCGATTGACAATTCTCCCATTAGCACCTGAAACAACAAAGGAATTCTAGCCGGTTTTTGCACTCCAATAAACTGAAGTCCTTCGGGAAGCAGCTGCGGATTCAAAGCTGCAGCGAGCCAAAGCGGCGTAAGAAACACGGACAGAAATATCGCGATAAACCTGACCCACCGCAAATACATACCCACAACCGGCTCTTGGCGGTATTCTTCCGCATGCTGGACATGATGCCAGAACGTACAAGGTGCGATAATAATACTCGGAGAAGTGTCGACCATCACAATAACATTGCCTTCAAGCAGATGTATTGCTGCTACATCAGGCCTTTCCGTATACCTGACTCTTGGAAACGGGTTCCAGAATTTACTGCCGAGGATGAACTCTTCAACCGTTTTTTCCGCCATGGGTATACCGTCAATTTTTATATTTTTGATTTCTTTTTCAATATACTCCACCATTTTGGGATTCGTTATATCTTCAATATAAGCAATGCAAACATCCGTCTTGGAACGGCTGCCTGCTTTCACGAGCTTCATCCGCAGGCCCGGATCACGCAGCCGGCGGCGGATCAATATTGTATTAAAAACCAGTGTCTCCGTGAACCCATCGCGTGAACCCCTTGTTACCCGCTCAATATCCGGTTCCTGTGGCATGCGGCCCGGATAAGTCCTGAGATCTACAATGATAGCCTGCGTTCTTCCCTCAATCAGTATCGCCATTGTTCCGGATAACAGAAAGTAGATGACTTCATCCATGGCTTCGACTTCCGAAACCTGCAGGTCAACTATTTTAGACTTTACAAGCTTGTCTACCGCATTCACGGCGAGTTCCACACGTTCAATCTTCGAAAGCACTTCCAGAATCATATTGCTGGCAGGTCTGCTGATCATTCCATTGACGGAATAGATTGCAATCTTTTTGCCGCCGATGTTCATTTCCCGAAGTACAATGTCAAAGCTTTCAGGTACGCCGAGTTTTTGATTCAAATAACTGACGTTTTCCTGATAGTTTTTGGAAATGCTCATTGTCGTTTCTGCTGTTGAGCTCATATCATCAACCTTTCGGATTAAATATAATTGCTGTCAGATAGCCGAACAATACCGCAACAGCAATTCCTGTTGCACCGGCCTGAACACCGCCGGCCAGAACCCCAAGTATGCCGCCGCTTTGTGCTCCTTCGATCGCACCTTTGACCAGCGTATATCCAAAACCGGAAAGCGGCACGGTTGCACCGGCACCTCCGATTCTAACCAGAGGTTCATAAAGCCCTAGTCCGCCAAGAATAACTCCGCCGGTCACGTACCCGACCAGCACATGTGCCGGCGTGATTTTGGCTTTCGTCAGGTCCATCAGCAGCTGTCCGGCGACGCACAGAAGTCCGCCAACCAGAAAAGCAGATAGAATGTTATTCAGCATCAAAAGACCTCCCTTAACTCATTTCAATCGACACGGCATGACCAATTGCCGGCATGGATTCACCCTGTTGGGATGATACAGAACTATGAAGGCTTCCGCTTCCGACAAATAAGATTTTTTGCAGTTCTCGGCTTTTCAATTTATTCAGGAGATGCCCTGTCAGCACGACCGCGGAACAGCCGCACCCGCTCCCACCGGCATGCGTATCCTGTTCGCTGCTGTAAATCATCACGCCGCAATCCGAGAAGTTATTGGACAGCTGCAGGCCGCTTCGTTTCAAAACCTCAAGTAAGAGTTGAAGCCCGACCGTCCCGAGATCTCCGGTAATGATCAAATCATAATAATCCGGCTGACGACTGAGGTCCTGAAGATGATTCAGGATGGTGTCGGCAACAGCAGGCGCCATGGCCGCACCCATATTATTGGTATCGGTTTCACCGTAGTCTAAGACCCTGCCAATCGTTGCACTTGTGATTTTGGGTCCTTCTCCTTGAGCAGCCAGAAGGATGCTGCCTGCTCCTGTTACCGTCCACTGGGCATACATTGCTCTCTGGTTGCCCTGCTCATTTGGAAAACGGTATTGTCTCTCTGCTGTCTCATGATGACTGGATGCACTGCAAAGTACTTTAGACGCGAACCCGCCGTCGATCAGCATTGCACCGAGGGCCGTGGAAAGCGCCATCGTCGAGCAAGCGCCATAGAGGCCGATAAACGGAAGACCGATTTTTCTGGCAGCATAGTTCGACGAAATAATCTGGTTCAGCAGATCCCCTGCCAGGTTATAATCCACGGAATCCAGCGGAACATTTGCCTTGGCCGCAGCTCTCGTCATGGAAGTTTCCAGCATTTTTATTTCCGTTTTTTCCCAGGTCTTTTCCTGCCCATAACTGTCTTTTAAGACCATGTCAAAAGTATCTTTTAGCGGACCCTGTCCTTCCTTGGGTCCGACAACGTTATACCCAGCCAGAATAACCGGCGGCTGCTTAAAAACAACCGTCTGATTGCCTGCTCTTTTGGAATGCAACATGATTTCCTTCTTTCTCCGTGATTATCTGATCAATAAATAGATCAAGCCAACAATGATTGAACTTGTAATTCCATAAACCAAAACTGGGCCGGCAATCGTAAAAAGCTTCCCGCCTACACCGAACACATAGCCTTCTCTCTTATATTCAAGTGCCGGTGAAACCATCGAGTTTGAAAAACCGGTCACGGGAATGATCCCTCCGGCTCCTCCGTATTTTACAATCGTGTCATAAACACCGAGACCGGTCAAAATAGCCCCTATCATTATCAGCGTTGCTGTTCCGGCTGTCTGAGCAGCCGTTTTAGCCAGCCCGAGGTAATTCATGTAAAAATTGACAATCATCTGGCCGAAACTGCAGATGATTCCGCCGACAACAAATGCCGACAGCGCATTTTTCAAAACCGTTGGTTTTGGCGAAAGCTTTTCTGTTAATTGTTTATATTCCTCCTGGGTCACCGCAACGGATGGAGAACGGAGCTTTGATTCCGACAATGATTTTCACCCCTTTTTTTGATTAATAATTCCCGATTTTTCGCTAAGAAATTCAGGTATTGTCAATTGTTTTATTTGTTTATCGACTTTATACCAGAATCAGTCAATAATTTCAGGACCAAGCACGAAGGAAATATTTGGGTGATGTCGAAGATAGATTTAACGACTTGTAATATAGGAGCGTGGCATCAATGAATAAAAGAATTGAACGACAAACCCTGCATTTATATCTTGAAGGCGAACTAGATATGAAGAATGCCAGTGAGCTAAAAAGCGTGATTGATCTGGATATAGAGAAAAAAGGAGTCAGGACGGTGATCTTGCATCTGGATGATCTCCGTTTCATAGACAGTTCCGGTCTAGGGGTTATTTTGGGACGATATAAAAAACTGCTTCCTCTCGAAGGAAAACTTAAAATTGCCAATGCTCCGCCGCATATTTACCGGATCATGGAACTGTCGGGGCTTCCCAAAATTATAGAATTTTTACCAAAAGAACCTGCCGTATAAATGAATTTAGAGTTGAAAGGAGAATAATCAATGGAAGTCAATAAAATAATCCTGACATTCTCGAGTCTGCCGCAGAATGTAACAATCGCCCGCATGCTGGCCTCTTCGCTCGGAGCCCAAATGGATTTGGCCTTAAGCGAGCTTGAAGAACTGAAGGTCGCTGTCTCTGAAGCAGTTTCCAACGCAATTATCCATGGTTACAGCAATGCACCTGATCAGTTTGTCACGTTAGAGCTGGAGGCAGATGAAACGAAAATTTCCATACAAGTAACCGATAACGGCTGCGGTATCCCCGATGTGAATCAGGCCATGCAAGCTTCTTATTCTACGGACCCTGACAGAATGGGACTTGGTTTTATCTTTATGCAGTCCTTCATGGATGAACTGCGGGTTGAGTCTGAAGTTAACAAAGGAACCAAAGTATTGATGGTGAAATACTTAAGCCACAACCGTCCGTCCTCTCATTAAGAGGGGGTGTGAAGATGATTCAACGACTTTCAGATATGAACCTGCCCCGTTTTCCCCTGCTCTCCGACCAAGAATTGATGGAGCTTTTACACAAAGCCCAAAATGGCGACATCGATGCCCGGGAGCGTTTGGTCAATTGTAATTTGAAGCTCATTTTTAATATGATCCAGCGTTTTTCCCACAGGGGATATGATCTGGAGGATCTCTTTCAGATTGGCACCATTGGCCTCATCAAAGCCATCGATAAATTTGATTTCTCGTACGGTGTTAAATTTTCCACGTACGCCGTACCGATGATCATTGGAGAAATCCGAAGATTTTTGAGAGATGACCATCCTATTAAAGTTCCACGTTCTTATAAAGAGCTGGTTTACAAAATCAACCGTTCCCGGGAAAAGCTTTCCTCGGAATTAAATAGAGAACCCACGCTGAACGAAATTGCCGAAGATATCGGCACACCGAGTGAAGATATCATACTCGCCATCGAAGCAGTGCAAAGCCCGTCGTCGATTCATGATACGCTTTATCAGGACGATTCTGATCCTATTTATGTTATTGATCAACTTCCGCAGGAGAAGGATGCCGATCCGGGATGGTTTGAAAAAATTGCCCTGCAGGAAGTTCTCGATAAACTGCCCGGAAGGGAGAAAGAGGTTCTGTATCAGCGATTCTTTGAGGACAGAACGCAAAATGAAATTGCTAAAGTCATGAACCTCTCCCAAGTCCAGATTTCCAGGATCGAACGCGCGGCCTTACTCCATTTAAAGCAGATTTTGAACGACAGTCCTTATGAGTAGATCGCTTTGTAAATCCCGTTAACAACAAAGATAAAGTGGCTTTGCTCGGATTAGTCAACGTTATGTTGGAATCGAGCTACTAGTTGGCATAGATCGGCGGGATCATGCTGTAGGACTGCCGGACCGTACGCTTGAACATCTCCAGCAGTCCTGCTTTTCCAACTTCTTCTCCAGCTACAAGCTTTATGCTGTCTGCTTCTTTCTGACCGCAATAAATGATCATCTCTCCGAGCTGCTGTCCCTTGGCAATTGGTGCGGATACCGGGTTTGCAAAATACCTGGTTTCAATCCGGCATTCTTTCTCCTTCCCTTTTTCAATACACAAGCCGACAGCTTCCTGACTGACAAGGTCAACTGTTTGCAGCTTCCCTTTATGAACAATGACTTCTCCCTGTTTGGAACCGGCAGGGGCAAATTCTTTATAAACATAATTGGCAAAACCATAATTGTACATCTTCATAGACTCCTGAAAATGGCCTCTGACCTGCGGGACTCCCATGACAACACAGATCAGTCTCAGGCCATCTCTTTTTACAGTTGAGGCCAAGCAGTATTTTGCTTCCTGCGTCCAGCCGGTCTTAAATCCATCGGTTCCCTCATACCACCATAAAAGTTTATTGGTGTTCCACAATTTAAAATCACCGTTGCGCAGTTCATATTCCTTCATGGATGTCAGCTGTGATACCAGCTGGTATTTGAGTGCTTCCCTGCCTAAAATCGCCAGATCATAGGCACTCGTGTAATGCCCCTCAGCCGGCAGTCCGTATGCGTTGGCAAAATGGGTATTCTTAAGTCCTAATTCCTTGGCCTTTCTGTTCATCGAATCCACGAATTCCTCATGGGTTCCGAAGATATGTTCCGCAACAGCCACGCAGGCATCATTTGCCGACCCTACTGCGATCGAGATCAAAAGTTCTTTCAGGGTGAACTTCTCTCCTGGTTCAAGATATATTTGCGATCCGCCGAGAGAAGAGGCATTCTCACTCGCCGTCACCGTGTCGGTCAGTTTGACTTTGCCCTCTTCAACAGCTTCTGCTGCCAGCAGCATTGTCATCAGCTTCGTAACGCTTGCCGGAGGCAGTTCCTTGTGAGCATTCTTTTCATAAAGAATTTTGCCCGTTGCCGCATCCATAAGAATGGCACTTTCAGCGGATGTCTCAATATTTGCGGCCTTTACCGGCACCGCAATCCATCCGAGCAAACATGCCGCGGCCAGAACCACTGTCAGCATCCGTAAACAAAATTTAGGCATACTAAAACCTCCCAAGCTAAATTGTGTTTGTTGTTTTAGTATGCCCTTATAAAATTAAATCATGTTATGTTTCCAATATTCTTCAGATTGGATTAACTCCTCTGATACTTTCCCGGTACTTTATTAACCTTCCAGCCGTGCCAATAACAAGGATTCAAATACGCAAATGGTCTTGGATAGATTTTATGTTTCAAAACGCAACCGCGAACCACTTCGATTTCATTCTCCACACACGCTGCGTCAAGTTCAGGCGTCCAATTCTGTTCCTGAAACCAGATTGCTTTGGCCCCGCATTCCACTGTTTTCCTGACAATGTCCTGAATCAACTCCGCCCTAAGGCACGGAACCACAACATCAACTCTACCCTGAAGTGCGCTTAAATCCGGATAAACCTTGCTCCCTTCAAATGTTTTTAGATCCGGAGCAACCAGGTAGACCCTGCAGCCAAAGTACTTAAGACAATGGGCTGCTTTCCAGGCATGCTTATGCTTCAGAAAACGGTCAGAACTGGCATAGACAGCATACCGCATGCTTGTATCCAGACTGCCGGAAAACGCATAGATCGTCTTGGCTTCTTTCATCGGTTTCACTCCAGTCAGCGTCAGTATTGGGTTAGACCCCACGCATGAGCGTAATATTTACAAATGATTGATCAACAGGTATGTAAAGAACCGTTAAATAGCTATTATTTAAGAATAGTCTATGAGATGAGCATCTAAAAATTGCCTGAAGACACAAAAAGACCTGTAAGCGATGGAACACATACCGTATGAGATAAAAAAACAACTCCCCTGAATTGGTGTGGAGTTGTTTTAATAATAATCCTTCTCAGTTAACTTTTAATGCGATGTAGTTATACTGTCTCCGTATCAGCTTTCTGAATTGCCCATCGGATAGCTCATTAAACCGTCATATTTCTTCTTGACCCGTATCCAGTTTATCGGACACAGGTGAGTTAGAATAAAATAAACCTGTGGAGGACGAAACAATTCGTACTAATTCCTTATTTTGTAGGCGTATATTGGTCAAGTAACTTTTTCATTTCTTCTTTAGTATTTTCATCTGGAAGAGAATTATCAATTTTAAATGATCCAATTACAGTTTTCCCGTCAACAGCATATAATGGTATTTTCCGACTGGTCTTAGATTTATTTTTATTTTGTATTGCTATTGCTTCCTCTGGGGTTTTTGGCATTTCTCCATTTAAATCAGCAGACAAAACATATCCTTCAGTACCGTCCTCCCCAACAGCAGCAATTAAATCAGGTGTTTCCTCTGAAGACTTAGCATAAAGCTCAGAACCATATGTCTGTCCAGATTTATTTTGGGGATATACATGAACAGATGTTTGATTGCTTTCATTTGATATTTTAGCTAACACAGGTTCGAAACCTAAAGATCCTACTAATAAACCTGTTATTAATGCAATACTTGTGATTATTGTTCCTATTCCAAGATGTTTAAAATTCATGAAAACAACCTCCTAAATATTAATGCATGGACTTTGATATGTATATCCATAAGTATATCCATTACCATTATATGCCGCACACCGACCATAACTATAGTATCCATCACTAGTATAAATTGGTAAGGTTACTGTTGATATAGCCGACGTACTCGTAGCATTATATTCCCAATCTTTAGATGCACATAAACTACCAGAATCATTGTACAACCTAGGCATTGCGCCCATATACCCTGCCGGTACATTAGAGCTTGCGTATATTGTAGTATAAGCGACTGCATCATTATTATAACTAGCAACTATAGCCACGCTCTGGTAATCCTTCCCGTATATAGTGTAAGGCTTATAGGGGCTAGACGCAGAAACTGCAAAAACAGCTGATGTACTCATCGCCAATAAAATTCCTACAGTAAACCCTAGAACCGCTTTCTTTAGATTGCTTTTGATTAACATATTATCTACCTTTCTTTACTGAATTTTCTATACGTATAGAAGACCTTCTAGAAGATACCCTAGTAAATATATACCAAAATAATCCATATTTCAATGCATTCGACAGTATTTAGCAAAAAGCGAATAAATTTATTATATTACATAAAATTTATAATTATCTTAAATTCGGGATAAAGGGTCTGTTGATAAGTAGCATTTTTACCAAAATTGCCGGGTCAACTGATGATCGTCCTATGTCGCTGTACACCGGTCTCATAATTTCATATATGAAGCTGAAATCGATTGCCGCATCCAGCTTCCGAAGTTCAGGTACAAGGTCTTCCATCAATACGCACAACATCCGGTTTTGTCTGCTTTTTTGCTCTGTCATCATCGTCATCACCCTATTTAATTATACCATTTTAGACATTGATATTGCTTGATTCTACAAGACCAATAGAGTGAGTTTAAAAATTTGTCGTTTTAGATTTTGAGTACACCTGTGTAGTAATTTCAAAAATAGCCAATTTTTAATTTGGATTGCGAATTGTCTTACACCCATTTGTCAACAGACCCTAAACTAACAATTTGGAGTCACGGTACAACTGTTATTCGATTTATTACTTGAACTTCCGCTTGATTTATTAGCGTTATTGGTATTATTGGAGCTGCTACTTAAGTTGGCGTTAACATCATTGGACGACTTTAAAGATGAATTTGAACTTCCCGATGACGAGCTTGAAGAACGATTTTGCGGGCGATACTTAGTTACATCAATCCAAGTCCCTACGGGCATAGTTCTGGGATTATACATGTTCCTGTCAAGCCTATTACGTTATACGCTATGCCCAATTATAACATTTTTGTTCATATCTTACATAAAAATACCCACATTCTAATTAAAAAAATATAGGTATTCAACTTATTATTTGACCTTTTCAGTATCTTTGAACCTTGTACAGTTCAAGTCTTTATCCGTTTTTAGTCTTGGTTTCGTTTAAGTCATATTAGTTTTTTAGGTGATATTGAAATTCTCAGAACGTGATCTCCACCGGATCTGCGGTAAAGGAATAAATCGCTGCTGTGGCTTGCGTAAAGTACAAAACCTCACAAAGGCCGTCATCGCACTTGTACATATTTCTTAAACTCGGATTGGCTTCGAACATCGCTTCACGTGCTTCAGGGCGCGGATCAACGGCAACTTCCCCGACGAGACGGATCCATTTGTCTCCAACCATTCCGGAAATTTCAACTTTCGGGTTCTTAAGCAATTGTGCAAAGATATTTTTTTGATTATTGGTGCAAATGTACGTTTTCCCGTCATACTCTGCGACGGCGCCGAATGGACGGACATGCGGCTGATCACCGTCTACTGTAGCAAGGTAAAATGTCTTGGCATCGGCCAGAAACTGGACAATTGGATTCATGTTCTTGACTCCTTTCAAAATGACGCGTTATAATTGTGACATATCATCATAATAACAGATATCCCATATCGAACAAGTACGATTTTTTTCTATTCTAAGTATCTAAATAGATACTATAGACACTAACCATGTTATTACAAGAAGTGGAGCAAAAAAAATGGAACAAGAAATCAATTTGTTTGGCAAATGTCCGTACTTTACCGCCCAAAAAATTTTTTCCGGAAAATGGTCCATTCTGATTATTAAGCATCTCAGAGAGAAGACCCATCGCTTTGGTGAATTGCAGCGCAAGATTCCGGGCATAACCCAGGCCACACTAACCAAACAGTTGAGATTTCTCGAAGAGTTCGGTATGATTGACCGCTATGTTTATCCGGAAGTACCACCAAAAGTCGAGTATTCTCTTAGTAAGATCGGCCAGGAATTTATTCCGGTATTAGAGCAGTTTGAAGTTTTCGGCAATAAGTTTATCGCCCAGATGTCCGAATATAAAATATAACAGTCTTTTTAGGGGTAATCCCAGCGAAGCTGTCACCAGAGGCAAAGTAGACGATTAACCGACCAGGGTCGGATCTGGATGCGAAGAACACGTAAGTATAGAACACCATAAAAATTACTTTTATGCTCCCGGCACATCCCGTCTTAGCTACCGTGATAGTATAAAAAAGCCAGGTGTCATAAGGTATCATCATCTCCGTAGCGCGCAATAATTTTCTAAAAATTTTATGAGAGCCTTTCGTGAAAAGGCTTTCATAATAGTACTATTGCTATTTAACTTGTTTGCTTAGTAATTTGCATAATATGCATCAGGAAGAGGTTCAACGATTCAATCGCTACCCGAGGTGCTGTAAACATAAATAACTGTGCCCGTCCACATTGCTCCATTCTTCTTGCCCACATGTTCATGTGCGCAAGAAGAACTCCCGGTATTTCCGTATCCAACAGAATCTCTTGCGGCAACTGTAGATATCGTCTATTTCTATTGAATAAGATGAGTACAAAAGATGCAGATTTAAGAAACTCTCCATAATAGTACCCTTTTTTAAAATTATTGGAGATTGGTAATATATCCCAGGCTAGACCGGTGAAGATGAGGGAGAAATATGCCCCAGCCGATTGCGGAAAAACAACAAAGAAAAACCGGGAGTTGTCCCGGTAGCAGTTTGAAATTGATATATCGTATGATAATGTTATGACTTTGGGAGCAACCCCTTACTCTTTTTGAGATAAAATGTATTGACCGCATCGAAGGTAATATCCTTCGATTTGTATTTTATTCCGTCAATATCTACAATGTCATTTGCGTAAACAAAAAAGCTGATTGAGCCACTGTCGTTAGAAAAATTAATGTAAAGTAAGGGTGTTTGTATACTATCTGTACATTTGATAAAAGAGGTTTTATTGAATAAACTCTCCATCTGATTAATGATTTCCGGGTCTGTGATATGGACAATACAGTTGCTACTACTGCTGGCTATGTCATGAATACTGATGCTTTTTGTATTTTCAATCTTCAAAGAAATATTATCTTTATCTTTTGAAATCGTGATTTCCCCTTTGTTTAATAAATTAGGATTCCCGCATGCTGCCAAGATGATTACCAGTATAACCAGGAAAAGAATACCACATACAATCCGGTATTTTTCTATTTTAATCATTTTCCTTTTTAACGTCTCCAGAAGGTTTTGACAATTATAACAGAATATGGACAATCATTAATAGGATGACGATATAAGCCAGCAGCACCCCATTTGGATGTAACTGTTATATTGGAGCCGTTTACAGAATAAACGATTCCGGAATGCGTGTTTGTCCAATATACCTTGTCCCCGGCCTGGGGGGGCGTTACTTGTGTATAACCACCACCAGACATATATGCAGATGGATCATTCATCCACCACGTATTGCCAGTTGAGGCTAAATACCAGGCATATGAATGACAGTTGTAGTTATAAGTGGCAGTACCTAGCCTTGTTGCTGTTGGATATGCCGCATCATAAGATGCATTTATTGATGCTTTATCAGCAGAAGTCAAATCCTGCAGTCTAAGGACTAAAACCTGTTGTAACATCGGAGTATAAACATAGCCATAGCCTAAGATATCTCCAGGTGCTGCCGCCGTTACCGCTGTTCTTTCCATTACAAGGGGCGATGTCTGAAACTTATTAGATATTTGTTTCGAAAGTTCCACTATGGCATATTTTTCATCCTGACTCAGCATATTGGATACTTTAGGATAGACAAATAGCGACTCCATAAACTTTTTTTGCATAATTTCTTTATCGCTGATATTGTTTTTTGTTTCAACGGCCATCATTTTTTCTATGGTATTCTTGTAAATAGTTTTAAGGTTTTCCGTCAAGTCTGCTCTCTGCAAAAGAACCGCAGCGCCGTTAAACTCTAAAGAAAGACCTTCAAACCCTTGCGTTGTATTGTCATAAGCAAAAATATCAATCATGAATGGGTAGTCTAGTACTGTCTTTAACAATGTTGCCGTATCCATTTTTTCAGCTGTGCTTAGCGGGATATTCAACATTTCCTTCAATTGCACTGATGAGTAGTTTTTCCATTCCTTTGATTTTGGTGTCATAGAAAAATTGAAAGAATTTTGTGAATCGTATACCAAACTAGTGGTAGCGTCATCAGCAAACACTGTAGTTGCTCCAACACTTAACAACATCGTAATAACAAGAATACAGGCCATTAGTCTTTTTTTCATTTTAATTTACCTCCTAATTTTATGCATATAAACATGGATAACCTTTTTAGTACCAAAAATCCTCCTTTCAATTTATATACATATTTTACCATATATAAATGGAGAATTTTGTTGGAATTTGCAATATTTACGATGTGGTTTGGAAATCCAAAAACTTCCTTCCGAGATATGATGATAGTTAAAACATTACTTTATACCGGCGCAAGGGTTAGTGAATTAATAAATATCAAGCTTGCAGATGTTGATTTTCATTACTGCCAAATACGAATAAATAAAGGGAAAGGGAACAAGGATCGCATTGTCCCGTTCCCTCAGTCATTTAAGGAGTTACTGGCCATGCACGCTGATTTAATGTCCAAAAAACAAGCCGTTTACCTGTTTGAATCTTCATGAAAAAAGAAATATTCATCAGACCGTGGTATCCGAAAAATCCTGGCTAAGTATACAGAAGAAGCAGAGCTGGCACAAAACTTATCACCGCATAAATTAAGGCATTTTTCGTTAACCTGGTTAAAAAAGCAAGGCATCGATGATGCACTGATTCAACCTTATTCTGCCTACGAGAGTCGAAAGTCATTAGAAGTATATTGAAATTAGCAATAACAGACGCACAAGCAGAATATAACGATGTTATCAACAAATTCCCCATATAACACCATTTACTTTGCCTCTGGTGACAGCTTCGCTGTTACTACCCCTTTTACCGGATCACTGTCGAAACCGTTGGCTTAAGCAGCGGCTTTTCTTCGCCAATTGTAATCGCCTCTGCAGCCTTTGCCAATCCAAGCGAACTTTTTTCGGCAGAAGAAGTATGCAGCATGCATAATGGCTCACCGGCTTGAACTGCGTCACCGGCCTTTTTCAACAGATAAACGCCTGCGCCAAAGTCGATCTCACTGTCTTTGTTTTCCCGGCCGGCTCCAAGAACCATGGCCAGAAGTCCAATCTTCCGGGCATCAATATGCTGAATATAACCTGCTCTTTCGGCTTTATAAACGATTTTCTCTGAAGCCAAGGGCAGGTTTTTGGCATGCAGCACGGCCGTATCGCCTCCCTGGGCTTGAACAAACGCCAAAAATTTCTCCCAGGCCCTGCCGCTCTGCAGTGTATCTTTCAGGATCTCGCCAGCTTCCGTGATTGTAGCAGCTTTCTTCCCGAGCACAAGCATCCAGCTTGCCAGTTCCAGACACACTTCCATTAAATCATCAGGTCCGTTCCCCTGCAGACACTCAATCGCCTCGAGAACTTCAATACCATTGCCGACGGCCCTCCCGAGCGGCTGATCCATACTGCTCAGTACCGCCACCATATCTCTGCCCAGATTTTTACCGATCCCAATCATGATTTCCGCCAGTGTTTCAGCTTCTTCCAAAGTCGCCATAAAGGCACCTGAGCCGTATTTTACATCCAGCACAACTCCCTGGGCACCCGCAGCAATCTTTTTGCTCATGATCGAAGAAGCGATCATCGGAATCGAATCGATGGTTGCCGTAACATCCCGTAAGGCATAGAGTTTTTTATCTGCTGGAACCATCCTTCCGGTCTGAGCGATAACCGCTAAGCCGATCCTGCCGACCTGCTGCAGGAATTCCTGCTCTCCTAACTCGACCCGGAATCCGGGAATAGCAGAGAGTTTGTCGATGGTTCCCCCAGTGTGTCCGAGTCCTCTACCGGACATCTTGGCAACCGGGACGCCGCAGGCCGCCACCAGCGGAGCGACAACCAGCGTAGTCTTGTCCCCGACACCTCCGGAACTGTGCTTATCGACAAATACTTTCCCCGGAAGGGACAGTTCAAGCTGGTCTCCGCTCTCCGCCATCGCCATGGTCAGCTCCGATGTCTCCTGAACGGTCATTCCCTTAAAATAGACCGCCATCGCCCAGGCCGAGACCTGATAGTCCGGGATTTTTCCTTGAACATAACCCTGAACGATAAACCTGATCTCCTCCCGCGTCAGCGGATAGCCGTTTTTCTTCTTTTCAATCAGCTCAACCATTCTCATCGTATTCATGCCGCCTTATAACTATTTATTTGGGGCTGGTCTGTGTGTCACAGCACCGCTCTTCGGCTATTGCGCCCTCCGTGGCGCAAAAAGCCGCGCTCCGCATCGTGCTCCGCTTCTCGCGGAGTTGTGACACCCAGACTGATTACAAGTCTAAGTCTATTGTGCATGTCATGATGTAAGAAGCGTTTTATCATGGCATTGTCGCAAGCATTTCAATACGAAAGCGACAACCCTACATCCACAGATGAACAAAGCTCACAGTTAATAGATGAGGCTTCCAGCTAAAGAAATGAGTTATCATTGGAACAACTGTATTTTCAACAATCATCTGCGATTATCTGCGCTGAAATAAAACCCTCAGATCAGTCAGCGTGCCACGGCTCCGCGAAGAGCGGAGCAGGATTGCGTAGCGCGGCTTTTTGCGCCACGGAGGGCGCAATAGCCGAAGAGCGGTGCTGTGGCACGCTGACCTACCCAAATAGAATTTTTACACGGAGATCTACCCCTAAAGTAATTTGGAAACCCAGACAGCCCCTGAAGAGGTTTCCAGGCGTGAAAGCATGCCTATAATGCATACCGTTAGTCCAGCAACGCGATTAGCTGCCCCATGTACCGCAGAAACGTCTCCTCAATTCGATCCGCCGTCGCCAATACCTCCTGATGGTCGAGCTTTTGCTCCAAGATCCCGGCGGCCATGTTGGTCACACATGAAATGCCGAGCACTTTCATCCCGCCGTGATTCGCAACAATGACTTCCGGTACGGTGGACATCCCAACAAGGTCGGCCCCAATCGTTCTCAAATAACGGATTTCCGAAGGCGTCTCATAGCTCGGTCCGCTGAGAGCCGCATAGACTCCCTGCCGTGGATTCAAGCCGTGCTCCGTCATCAGGGAGAGCGCCAGCTCTCTCCATTTGCCGTCATAGGCTTCACTGAGATCCGGAAAACGCGGTCCAAGATTGCTGAGATTCGCTCCGCGCAGCGGATTGCTTCCAGTCAGATTGATATGGTCTTTGATCACGATCAGATCACCGGGACGGTAGTCCGGATGGATGCCGCCGGCGGCATTGGTCACGACCAAGCCTTTCATCCCGATCGTTTGCATCAGACGGACGGGGAAAGTCACTTCATGCATCTCATAACCTTCGTAATAATGGAAACGTCCCTGGAGAGCCATGACCTTTCTGTCCCCCAGTGTTCCGACAATCAGCTTGCCGGAATGCCCTGTAACGGTAGACACAGGAAAATGCGGGATCTCACTGTACGGAATAACGACCGCATCTTCCACAAGTTCGGCCAGCTTGCCAAGACCTGAACCCAGAATGATTCCTAGTTCAGGAATATATGGGATTTTCTTGAGCAGAAAATTTTGGGCATCATTCAGCCATGTCGTCATGACTTGTTCATTAATCATGCTGGTTCTCTCCTTTTAATTCCGTATAAAAACTGGTTCCGTTTTCAAGCCACTGTACCCCTAAATATTCGGCAATGGTCGCTCCAAGATCTGCAAAGCAGGCTCTCTGTCCAAGATTCACTCCCTGCTTCAGCTTCGGCCCGTAAACAAGCAGCGGAACGTATTCCCGGGAATGATCTGTGCTTGCTGTCGTCGGATCACAGCCATGGTCGGCCGTAATAAACAGGATATCATCCTGCCTGAGAATGCCGGTAATTTCCGGAATTCTGGCATCAAAGGCCTCAAGGGCCTCGGCATAACCCCTGACATTATTGCGGTGTCCATAAACCATATCAAAATCAACAAGGTTTGTAAAAATCAAGCCGGGGTCATCCCGCCGCAGATATTCAAGAGTCTTGCTGATTCCATCGTCATTTCCACGGGAGCTGACATGCTCACTGACTCCTTTGCCATTAAAGATATCGTTGATTTTGCCGACTGCCAACACCTTCTGCCCGGCTTCAGTAATCCTGTCCAGCAGTGTTCTGGCAGGGGGGTCAACTGCAAAATCATGCCTGTTGGTCGTTCGTTGATAATTGCCTGCTTCACCGAGAAAAGGACGCGCAATAACGCGGGCAACCCGTAATTCACCCTGCAGCATTTCCCGGGCAATTCTGCATATTTCCATCAGTTCGCTTAGCGGGATGACCCCTTCATGCGCCGCAATCTGGAATACCGAATCGGCTGAGGTATAAACAATCGGTTGTCCAGTCCTGACATGCTCTGCCCCGAGGCGCTGCATAATTTCCGTGCCGGATGCCACCTCATTGCCTAAAGTCAGCCGGCCGATTCGTTCTTCAAACCTTCTGATAAAATCATTTGGAAAGCCGGACGGAAAAGTTGGGAAGGCCTGATCCAGAATGATACCGGTCATTTCCCAATGGCCGGTGATGGTATCCTTGCCTTTTGATCTTTCAGCCATGAACCCGTAATTTGCGGCAGGATTGCTTTGGGGAGAAACAAAAGGAATTTCGCGTGCGTTGCCAAGACCCATACGCTCAAGATTCGGGATTTTCAATCCGCCTGCCTGCTTGGATATATTCGCAAGTGTATTGCTTCCTTCATCGCCATATTGGGCTGCATCCGGCATTGCTCCGATGCCAACACTATCCATTACGATCAGTATCGCCCGAACCATCTGTATTTCCTCCTTTTTTAGCCCGCGGATGAGATTTGCGGAAAACATCCAGCAGGCGTTTTTTTGTTAAATGCGTATAGATCTGAGTGGTCGATATATCGGCATGTCCAAGCATTTCTTGAACCGAACGCAAATCAGCGCCATTATCAAGCAAATGCGTTGCAAAACTATGTCTTAACAGATGCGGGTAGACACTTGATCCCAAGTTGTTTTCCGCTGCCCATTTTTTCAGAATCAGCCAGACACCCTGACGTGTCAGCGGTTTGCCGCGTGAATTGAGAAAAAGGATATTCCTGGCTTCTGCTGTTGGTTTCGGGTTGCGGGCGAGCAGCATTTGCCTTGTGGAATCAATGTATGCCTTTAAGATAAGGATACCGGGCTCACCCAAAGGTACGATTCTTTCTTTATTCCCTTTGCCGCGGCAGCGAATATATCCTAAATGATAGGAAATATCGTTCAGGCTGAGTCCAATCAGCTCTGAGACCCTGAGCCCGCTTCCATAGAGCACCTCGACAATCGCCCGGTCCCTGCTGCTGAGATCATTTTGACTATCGTTCTGGTCAATTGCCCTGGTCAGATTGATTTCCGACAAGACGTGGGGCAGCTTTTGTTCGAGTTTAGGGGCCGCCAGAAAGACCGTTGGATCGTCATTTCTTTTGTCTTCCTGAAGCAGATACCCGTAAAATCCCCTTAAGGCTGCCGTATACCTGGCCAGTGTTCTTGCAGATTTCCCCTGCTTCTTTTCATCCAGAATGAAAGTGATCAGGTCTGAGGTACTGCACTGCAAAACTGTCCTGCCATTTTCCTGAATAAAAAGCACAAATTTATAGAGGTCCCTGCTGTAATTGGAACAGGTATTTACGGAAAGCCCTCTTTCAACACGCAGATGGTACAGATAATCTTCTAACAGATCATCCCTTAATTTGCTATCTTTAGACATAAATATCCTCCCCGCAGTTCATTTCTACGCAAGGAGGAATTATCCTTTTCTTTAGGGATTATCGTTCATATTTAATTTAAAAAATAAGACTCGTACCCTGTCTATAAACCAAAAAGGCGGGCCCCCAGTATGGTGAAATATCCCTGTATCACGCCTGTGGCTAAAGCCGCGATGGAGATCAATAAGGCCATGCCACAGTAGTGGAGAAAGTTATTCTTCAAAAAATCGCCCCGCATCCTACCCTGCAGCAGAAGAAACGAAAAAACAGTCGCTAGACCGGCTCCGAGCAGAAGACACGGAACTGCCAGAAGCGATGGAAAAAGGACCGTAAACAGAACCAAGCCCAAGCCCATCATTTTTTTCAACTGAATAATAAACACAACGGTAAAACCGAAGATAAATCCTCTCGTAAAGACGATCAGGTACACCAGCGGAGCTCCGATCACCGTCAAGCCGAGGACCCATATCCCTGCCATCATAATAAAGTTATCCCTGGCCAGCTGCTGAAGGAATGACGTGTCGATGGCGGTTGGTTGTTCTCCGAGCAGGCTGTTAAAAAAACCGGTTAGTTCTTTCGCTTTTTCTATGCCCAATGAACCGACCCCAACTGCTCCGAAAACACCTCCTGCCAGAAATACGCAGCAGAGCGTCAGATAGATAACCCAGTACTGCTTGATATGATCGTACAGCATTTTCTTCATCATTCTACCTCCCCGAAGACTTGTCCTCAAGAAAATCATATTCAGGAAGGCAGAAGACTATGTCAACTAGGACAATGTTTATAAAGCCAGAAGCAGACCAATGGCAGTTTTGGCATCAAAGAACCCGCTGCTCCCTGCCATTTGCAGGGCCTGTTCCCTCGGAACAGCTACCACATTCAGAAACTCATCCTCATCACAGTCCAGAGGGGACCAGCTCAGATGCTGTGCCCGGTAGATATGGATAATCTCATCGGTAAAACCCGGTGATGTATAAAAGGAGCCAAGATAGTTCAGTTCTCCTTCATAACCTGTTTCCTCTCTTAATTCTCTTAAGGCGCAGGTTTCCGGGTCTTCACCCGGGTCCATTTTACCGGCTGGAATTTCCAGCGTCTCTTTGTCCAGCGCATAGCGGTACTGGCGAACCATCAGGATCTTGCCTTCGTGTTCAGGCACGATGGCTACAGCACCCGGATGCCTTACAATTTCCCGAATAGACGTTTTTCCATTCGGTAGTTCAACGGTATCCTGATTGACACTGATGAACTTTCCGGAATATACGCTCTGTTCGGCAATACATTTTTCTGTCAGGCCGATTTTGTCCATGCTAACCTCCTGTATTCGTATTCCATAAAATCTGTGGATTGCACTCTTCATAATGTTTTTTGTACCGGCTTCCGGCATATTATCGTCTCCCTCCATACTAAGATAGAATAGGTTTGTTTGGTCTGGGAGGCGTAAATATGTCGACTGAATCTCATCATAACACCTATCTGCTGCTGGTAACGATAACAACCTTTATCTTTGCTGTTACCTCCATGATTACCGTCTATATTTCCCTGACAGCCTGGAAGGAAGAACGGGAATCAGTCAAACCCTACCTTACCTTTACGCAATCTCCTTCTGTGGAGATCCTCCATAAAAATGATCTGACATTCAGCTTTCATTTCACCAACGTCGGTACGCATCCGGCAGCTTCACTCCATTGCCAGGCCATCTTTGCAGACAGTGATTTAAATGCCGAACCGCTCCAGGTTGATCAGATCTCCCTCGCCAATTATGTTTCTCCTGATTCCACTGTGGATTTAGTTGTCACCGTCGATATTCAGACCCAGGGAATTGATACCGGACAGGTCAATCAGCATTATATTATTTTAAATCTGAAATATTTTGATCCGGTATTTGAAAAACAATACGAACAAATTATCTATTTACGATGGGCCGGTATCTCCAAAGGCCAGCTTCAGCCAATTTATCATGCTTCCAGGGAAGACAAGGCTCAGATCATCCAGTATCTTGGCAAAACCTAGACCGCCATTCAATCGTATATAGCTGAACAATTTAAAACACCTCAGAATTTATTCGAAATTTATTCGAAATAAAATTCTGAGGTGCTGAGTTCAGCAGGCAATTAATCAGCAATTCTCAACTTATCTGCGACCATAGCGATAAATTCGGAATTTGTCGGTTTCCCGCGGTCAACATTAATCGTATAGCCAAAAAATTTGTTCATGAAATCAATATTTCCTCTGTCCCAGGCTAGTTCAATCGCATGGCGGATTGCCCTTTCCACTCTGCTGGGAGTCGTCCCATAATTTTTGGCGATCATGGGATACAATTCTTTGGTCACAGCACCAAGCAGAGAAACATCTTTGATCACGGAGACAATAGCATCTCTCAGATACTGATAGCCCTTAACATGCGCGGGTACTCCCATCTGCTGGATCATCTTGGTAACTTCAACTTCAATCATCTTGGAATTTTTGGCGTTAACCTGGATAACACTGCTCATATTCGAAGATAACATCGCATTTGAAATATTGTTAAACGAAGGAGCGGCTTCATAAACCCCGACCAGCTGCCGTATTCTTTTCCCTAACGTTTCCAAATCAAACGGTTTCAATATGTAATAATCAGCCCCCAGCTGAACTGCCCGCTGTGTCATATTTTCCTGGCCAAAAGAAGTTAAAATGATCACTTTGGGCCTTTTGATCGTGTTTATTAGTTTTTCCATAACGCCTAATCCGTCAAGATGAGGCATAATTATATCCAGGACCACGACATCAGGTTCCTCTTTTTTGATCATATCCAGTGCGTCGTTTCCGTTATAAGCTACACCCAAAAGCACCATGTCCTTTTGATTGCTTATATATTCCTTTAATACTTCAATAAAATCGCGGTTATCGTCAGCCAACAAAACTTTTATCGTTTTCGTTTCCATCGAACTATCCTCCAGTTTCCAAAGATACGCCGAAAAAACATATAAATCCAATTCTGTTACTCTTCGACAAGAATTTACCAATTCCTTCTGATCTATTGGAAAAATATATATATTCAGTATCAAGTACCATTTTTTATAATAAGAAAATATAAGCATGCATGTACTGAAGAAACCGCCCTCGCGGGCGGCTGCAGCTTTACTTATTATACCTGATTCGTCTATCATCTTCTCAATAAATATTCCGTATCCCCGGGTAGAATCATTGACAAATACATGCGTAACGGCGCCAACAATTTTGCCATTTTGAATAATCGGGCTGCCGCTCATACCTTGGACGATCCCTCCGGTTTTTTCCAGTAATTCCGGATCGGTGATCCGGATAATCATGTTTTTGTTGTCAGTCCGGTACTGCATAATTTTTTCTATTTTAATGTCAAATTCTTCGATGGTATTGTCTTTTAAAACCGTATAGATTTTGGCCGGCCCAACCTCAACCTCGGATTTCCAGGCTATAGGCACAATGGTACTGAAATACGGATTCCGGACTTCACCTTCATAAATACCAAATATCCCGCTGCCTGAATTCTTAGCAATTTTACCGGTGAAATTTGACTGAAGCATAAACGTACCAATTTTTTCTCCGGGGTCTCCTCTTTGACCTTTTTCAATGGAGTAGATTGTGGATTCGACGATTTTGCCGTCACTTAATTCAATTTGGTTATTGGTATCAATATCCGTGATGACGTGTCCCAAAGCCCCGAATATTTTCGTATTGGGTTCAATAAATGTCAGAGTTCCCACTCCTGCAGCCTCGTCCCTGATAAACAGCCCTACCCGATATCGTTGGGTTTCTGAGCAGAATACCGGCTGAATCTTTTTCTCCAGAATTTTTTCTTTGTGTTTGATCTCAAGCACAATGGTTTTGTTTTCTTTGCATTTTTTATCGATTTCCTGTGCTACCTGAAAATCATTCGTTGCTGTGATGCCATTAATTTTTAAAATGATGTCCCCGACTTCTATTCCAGAATCCTTTGCAGGATAAGACTGTTTGCCTTCCTTGTTCGTGATCGGAGCATATCCTACGACCAAGACTCCTTTGGTCTGCAAGGTCACTCCAATGGATTGTCCGCCTGGAACAACGGATGGCCGTGCTTTATTGACTTCCTTGCCTGCTGAAAAAAAATCGAGATAATTAATTACCGGGTAAAAACGACTGGTTTCTGTTTTCTGATAGAATCCTGCAATTTGTTGAATACTAAGGGTAAAAACGAGGAGAATTCCTATTCGGAAAATAATACGGGTTAGTTTTTTATGCAAACCGTTTTTTCCCTTCAGTTTTTCACCCTCCTCACGTATTTTTTTCTCTGCAGAGATACAATAAAATTTTTTATTGCAGTATTAGATTTCCCTTATAAAAAGGTTTCATCCTGTGAAATGTTTTCTAGGATTTCTTAAATTTATGGCGAAATAAACAAATGACAAAAGCTAGCACTCTTGTCATTTGTTGGGTTATAATAGGCTTTACAATGCTTATAAAAGGAAACAAACATGAAAAAAATATTTGTAAATTATTTCTTTACAGCCCTGGTCATTGCAGTGACCGTCTGGATATTGATTTCCAGTTCAAAATTTAGTATTATACCTCACCTGATCGCCATAACTGATGGAGGACTGTTATTCCTGGCATTTGTCTGCATGGTCCTTTTTTGGTTTTTTGATGCGTTAATTATTAAAGTGATTGTTGAGATCTCTGATCAAGGTATCCGTTTTTGGCAGTATATGAAAATAGCGCTGATCGGACAGTATTATAGTTCCATTACTCCTTTTTCTGGAGGAGGACAGCCTGTCGCGCAGGTCTATACGATGAAAAATGACTATAAAATCCCGCTGGGGCTGGCTTCATCCGTCACGATCAATAAATTTACGATCTATCATATTATTGTGACTGCCTTCGCCTTGGTTATGGCTATTTTTAAGTATGATTTTATCTTTGAGCAGGGTGCTGTCAGCAAAACCTTCATTGCTATAGGTTTTATGATCAATATCATATCGACGCTGGCTCTGCTTTTGCTCTGTTACAACAGTTTGATTGTGAAAAAGGTCTTCCTTCTGATCTTAAGACTGCTTCATAAAATCAAACTGGCCAAGAATATGAACGATCAAATCTTTTCCAGACATATTGAGGAATACAGAAGTTCTCTGCGCTTGTTCCTGAGAGACCGCAAAGCTCTGCTTCTAACCTGTCTCTATACGTTGATTCAAGTCATCGTGTACTTTTGCGTAACCTATTTTGTCTATCTGTCATTTGGTTTAAGAGACGCGTCCCTGTTTGATATTCTTGCTGTGCAGTCTTTGCATTACATGGCGATTAATTACATTCCGACGCCTGGAAATGCCGGAGCATCCGAGGGAGGATTTTACCTGATATTCGGGCTGGTTTTCCCTTCCAGTGTTATGATCTATGCGATCATGCTCTGGAGATTCATCATCTATTATTTAAACTTGTTCGTAGGCGGGATTGTCGTACTGATCGATTACCTTTATAAACAAAACTTAAGGAAGTCGTAAAGGAAGCCCGTATTTAAAAAGTACCCTGTTATCGCTTTTGTATGCGAAATAACAGGGCACTTTTTTTATTACATTTTTAACTATTTTTTGGCCTGCTGCCATAATTCCTCCGCAAGGCTTAGCGCGACTCTTTCACCGCCAAGCATTCGGGCCATTTCCTGGACCCTTTCACTTTCGCCAAGCCGATTGACTTTGGTCTGTGTCCGGTCTTCCACAACGACTTTATCAATGCCAAAATGGCTGTCGGCAAATGCCGCGATAGGGGCCGAGTGGGTAATGCAGAGCACTTGTCTGTTCTCAGATATTTTTTCAAGCTTTTCAGCGACCTTCATGATCGTTCTGCCGCCGACTCCGCTGTCCACTTCATCGAAAACAAACGTATCCACAGTTTCCACTTTCGATAATAAGCTTTTGAAAGCCAGCATGATCCTGGCCATTTCTCCGCCTGAAGCCACTTTGGCCAAAGGCTTGGGAGGTTCTCCGACATTCGCGGAAAAATAAAATTCGATCTGTTCCGCACCTTCGGGCGACGGTTCGGTGACTGGTGAGAATATGATTTCAATCCTGGCCTCGTTTAGTCCCAAATCGAGCAATTCGTCTGCCAGGCCCTTTTCAATTCGTTCAGCCTGGATCCCGCGGTTCAGGCTAAGTTCCTCCGCCAGATTATTATACGTTGTCAGCGCTTCTTTCTTTTCGCGCCGGATATTTTCCTTTTCATCCTGAAGATGGGTAATTTCTTCAAGTTCTTCTTCCATTTCAACCCGTCTTTCCAAAACAGCTTCAATCGTATACGCGTATTTTCTGAGCTTCCCGAGATCAATCAGGCGGGTTTCAATTCCGTCAAGCCTTCCCGGTTCAAAATCCAGCTTGTCTTTATACGACCGCAGTTTGGTCACATAATCTTCGAGACTAAAATAGATTTCTTCAAGGTTCTTATGCAGCTCCTCAATCTCAGGATCAAGCGCCGAGAGTTCCCCCATTTTTTCCGTGGCTGACCCAATCATATCAAAAGCAGAATCAGAGGCTTCTTTGGTTCCGGCATATAGTTCATCATAGGCTTCATTGACAAGACTGACGATCTTCTCGGCATTCAGCAGAAACTTTTTCTCCTGTTCCAGAGATTCCTCTTCCCCGGAAACCGGTGCAATCCGGTCAATCTCCTCAATCTGGTAACGCAGTATTTCTTCCCTTTTCTCCCTGTCCCGCTCCGAACGCAGGAGTTCTCTTTCTCTGGACATGGTGTTCCGGTAATTGACAGCCGCGTCCCTGACTTGTTTCAGCAGTTTTAAATGCTCCTCGCCGCCGAAACTGTCTAAGAGCTCCCTTTGGGTTTCGGCCTGCAGCAGTGACTGGTGCTCCATCTGATCGTGAATGTCTACGAGTCCTTCACAGAATGTCCGGTACAGGGATAACGGGACGGTTCTGCCCTGAACACGGCAGACATTCCGGCCGGAATCATTGATTTCCCGATACAGAAATAGCAGATCATCTTCGAGCGGATATCCTTCGTCCTGCAACATTTCAGTCAATTTCAGCGGCAGATTGGAAAAAATCCCTTCCACACACGCTTTGTCCTTGCCATGCCGCAGAAATTCATTGCTGGCTCTTCCGCCCAGAAGCAAACCCAGCGCATCGACCAGCATGGATTTTCCGGCTCCTGTCTCCCCAGTAAAAACAGACAAGCCTTTATCAAAAACCAAATGGACATCTTCCATCAGTGCAAAATCTTTGATGCGAAGTTCTACGAGCATAGGTCTCCTCCTCTTTGCCATACGCAGTCAATCCATGATTTTAAGGCATGGTTCAGCTCAGTTCGGTTAGTCTTTCCAGAATGATTTCTATTTGTTCTTTAGGTTTGATCAGAAGAAAGATGGTATCATCACCGGCTACAGTGCCGATCACTTCTTTCCAGCCAATATTGTCAAGCAGCAACGCCATCGCCTGCGCATTTCCCGGTATGGTCTTGATCACAATGATGTTTTCGCTGCTGTCGAACGAGATCACGACTTCCTTGAACATTCGTTTCAATCTTTCCTGATACCCGGGAGGATGCGCTTCAGCCTGAATGGCATAGCGGTATTCATCGTCCGAGCCGGATATCTTGATCAGACCCATCTCCTTGATATCCCGCGAAACAGTGGCCTGTGTGACATGAAAGCCCTCTTCGAGCAGCCTTTGCGCTAATTCTTCCTGCGTTTTAACCGGTTCATTGGTAATCAGTTCCTGGATTTTTTTCTGACGGCGGCTTTTCATGAATGATCACCTCTGTTCTTCTGAATTGTTAGCCAATATGGAGATGTCTCACCTTGATTTAGATACATTCCCTGCAGGACATGAAAATCCTTCTTGGACAGTTCTGCTGCATAGGCATTCAGTGTATTTGCTTCTTCCAAGCTGCGGCTGTGTCCGCGATAGACGGTCAACATGATGGCCCCTTTGGCAACCAGCAGCTTCAATGTATCATTTACCGCCCGAAGCGTTGTCTCCGGCCCGGTAATGATTGTCTGACTGCTCCCGGGCAAATATCCGAGATTAAAAACGGCAGCTCTGATTCCTTGCGGAACAAGGCGCCCAATCTCTGTGTGACTCTCCTGGAATAAGGCTACCCTGTCGAGCATCTTATGCGCTGCGAGCAGTTCCCGGGTTGATTGGATAGCTTCTTCCTGAATATCAAACGCAAACACCCGGCCTTCAGGACCCACGCATTCCGCCAGAAAAAGGGTGTCCTTGCCGCGTCCTGCCGTAGCATCAATCACCTGATCTCCCGGCTGGATAAGGTGCTGCAGATACATTTTTAACATTGTCTGCGTATTTTCGATTCCCTTCGGATTAAAGACACCGTTCATCTCATGATTCATGCCAGCGGTCCCGGAGTTTCTCCCGGACAACCTTCGGGAAGCTCCTTCCTCCAAGCCGGATAAATCTTGCTTTGATCGGAGCCGTCTCAATCCGGACCGCATCTCCGGAATTCATGGTCGTCAGATACTTCCCGTCGACGGTCACCCGGCATTTATTGCCTCTGGTCAGACTGATATCTATTTTTTCCTTGTTTGATATGACCATTGGCCGGGACGAAAGCGCATGAGCAGCCAGCGGCGTGATCAGCATGGCCTGAACATCCGGACTCACAACAGGTCCGCCGGCTGAAAGTGAATAGGCGGTCGAACCTGTCGGGGTTGCAATAATCAAGCCGTCCGAAGGCGGACTCGCAATCGGTTCACCGGAAAGCTTGACCTGAAGCGTTATCAGCGTCTCTTCACTGTCCCGGATAAAAACGACATCATTCAGAACCATATCCTGCTGTTTCTGACCGTCTTTGAAATATGAAGTAATCATCATGAGTCTCTCATCGACCGTATATTCATTGCGCAGCACCTTTTTTAAGGCAGAATAGATTTCGCCGCGCTCAACCTCGCATAAAAAACCAAGCCGGCCGTAATTCACGCCGAGAACCGGGATGTTGAACCGGGCGGCTTCTCTGGCAGCTTTCAAGACTGTGCCGTCTCCGCCAAGGGAAAGTACAAAATCAACATCTTCCGTAATCTCCTGGTCCCATTCCGGTACAGTTTCCCATCCCTGACTGTTGAACCAATTAATCAGCTGAGGGGTGATGCTCTCTTTCGTAATTTTAGAATGGTTAATCCATATCCCTACCTTATTTCGCATCCGTTCACTCCGTTCCTGCCTGAGCCTTCAGAACAAGCTCATTCAGACAAGGATTCCAGTCGAATACCGCTGCCTCTTGCTCATTTCCCTTGCGGAGCCAGGCTAAAAATTCTATATTTCCTTCGGGACCGCGAATTGGCGAAAAATCTAGTCCCTTGACCAGAAATCCTTGTTTTTGAGCTTCAGACAGGACGTTTTGCAGAACCCCCCGGTGGACTTGCGGGTCTCTGACAACACCGTTTTTGCCGACATTCTCTGGACCGGCCTCAAATTGCGGTTTGATGAGGACCAGCCCCTGTCCGCTTTCTTTCAGAATCGCTGTCATCGAGGGAAAAATCTTGGTCAGGGAAATAAATGAAACATCACATACGATCCAGTCTACTTTTTCCGGGAGACTGTCAGCAGTCAGGTAACGTGCATTGGTTCTTTCCAGGCAGACCACTCTTTCGTCACTGCGCAGCCTCCATGCCAGCTGACCGTAGCCGACATCGACCGCATAGACCCTGGAAGCCCCATTCTGCAGTGCACAATCTGTAAATCCACCGGTAGACGCCCCAATATCGGCAATGACCTTATCCTTCAGATCCAGCTGAAATACGTCCATCGCCTTGGCCAGTTTCAGACCTCCGCGCGAAACGTAAGGATGGATCTCTCCCTTGACAATCAGGCCCGTATCTTCTTCCAGCATGATGCCTGGTTTGTCAAGACGAAGATTGTCCTTATAGACTTTTCCGGCCATAATTAAAGCTTTAGCTTTTTCTCTGCTTTCAACCAATCCTTTTTGGACCAGAAGAAGATCGAGTCTGGATTTATTTTTGGCCACGATATGCCCATCCTTGCTCTATATCTATTTAAAATCATTAATAAATCGTTAATAAATCATTAACATCTATTCTTCATCAGTTCTCTGGAAACACTGACAATATGCTCAATTGTAAGGCCGCAGTCTTGATGGAGAAGCGGAATTGCCCCGTGTTCAACATAATCATCATATCCTATCCGTTCGACTGCTGTACCTTGAATTCCTTCTTCTTCGAGAACTTCCAGTACCGCGCTGCCCATCCCTCCGGCGAGGATATGGTCCTCAACCGTAACCAGCCTCCCTGTTTTTTGGACCTCAGCAGTCACCATTTCCCGATCGATCGGATTGATAAAACGCAAATTAATCACACCGGCCTGAATACCTTCAGACTCCAGCTGCTTAGCAGCCTCCATACAAAAATTGACAACCGGCCCAAAACCGATCAGGGTAATATCCTGGCCCTCTCGCAGCAGTTCCGCTTTGCCTTTCGGCAATGTTTCGAATTCCTTATCAATCTTCACACCGACACCGGCCGACCTCGGGTACCGGACAGCTACCGGGTTGTCCAAGGTGAGCGCTGTATGAATCATATGTTTAAGTTCATTTTCATCTTTCGGTGCCATCAAGGTGAGGTTCGGGATCGTTCTGAAAAAAGAGATATCGAATATACCATGATGCGTCTTCCCGTCCTCGCCGACGACGCCGGCCCTGTCGACCGCAAACACGACCTTGGCGTTTTGCAGGCAGACATCATGCAGGACCTGGTCATACGCTCTCTGATAGAACGTGGAATACATGGAAACAACCGGTTTCAGTCCCTCCAGCGCGAGTGCCGCAGCAAAAGTTACCGCGTGCGGTTCGGCAATTCCGACATCAAAAAATCTTTCGGGGTAATTTTGGCCGAAATTGTTCAGACCTGTCCCCGATCCCATGGCTGCCGTAACTGCAACGATCCTGTTATCCTCTTCCGCCAATTCACAAATGGTCCGTCCAAAGACTTCCGTATAAGTCGGCGGCGCATTCTTTTTAACCATTTCACCCGTTTCTTTGGAAAATGGCCCTACCCCATGGAAGATATCCGGGCTTTGCTTGGCCGGCTCATACCCATTGCCCTTACAGGTCTTAATGTGAACCAGAACCGGACCTTTTTTTTGTTTGGCCTGATGGAGAACCTTTTCCAGTGCCGCAATATCATGTCCATTAATTGGCCCGAGATAGGTCAGACCCAGCTCCTCGAACAACAGACCGGGTACCAAGAAATATTTAATGCCGTCTTTAGCCCTTCCGGCTGCTTTGGCCATGGAGGAACCAATACACGGGATATTTCTTATGAACTTTTGGACATCTTTCTTCCTTCTGTCGTAAGATGGATCTGTCCTGATCTTGTTCAGATACGAGGACATTGCGCCGACATTCTGGGAGATAAACATTTCGTTGTCATTTAAAACAATAATTAAATTGCTGTCGCTGTTACCGGCATGATTCATCGCTTCATAGGCCATCCCGCCGCTCATTGCCCCATCACCAATCACAGCAACAACATGATAATTTTCCTTCTTAATGTCCCTGGCTTTGGCGAAGCCCAGTGCAGCTGAGATGGAAGTGCTGGCATGTCCGGTATCAAAACAGTCGTATTCGCTTTCCTCTCTCTTCGGAAAACCTGCCAAACCGTGAAATTGCCGGATCGTCTTAAAAGCGTCCTTCCTTCCGGTTAGAATCTTATGAACATAGGCCTGATGACCAACATCCCAGATAATCTTGTCGGTTGGGGTGTCAAATACTCTATGCAGCGCCAGGGTCAGTTCCACAACGCCGAGGTTTGATGCCAGATGACCGCCATTCACAGAAATAATATCTATCATCTCCTGACGGAGTTCTTCGGCCAGAACTGTCAGGTCACTTTCGTTTAAGCTTTTCAGGTCGGTCGGAGAATCAATTTTGTCCAGAAGCCGCAAATTATTTTCCTCCTCGTTTATTTTTTGTCATGCTCAGTCCAGTTACCTTTTCCACACTGGCAATCACTCTGCCGGTCATATCAACAATCCGATTTGCTTCGTTAATCGCAATGGTTTTGCCCCAGGCCTTTCCCGTCACAGTAAGCGAAGCAATCAAGGCCAAAATCAACACATTTAAAAGTACCTTCCAGGTACTTAAAACAGAAAATTTAGCGATTAAGCTTAAGATAATGGTCGCGCCCATCGCCCCGCTTAATGTTCCCGTGATATCACCGACAATATCATTGGCAAAATTGGCGACTTTATCGGCGTGTTTGATTAAATAGACAGACTGCTTGGCACCAAAAACTTTTTTGGCTGCCCTGGCATGGTGAGGCGCTTCATCAGCAGCTGTCACCGCAATACCGATGATATCAAACAGGATTCCGACCGTAATCACAACCATGAGCAATATCCAGGTCAGGCTTACCGAAAAAAACCTTAAAAAAGCCTCTGTTCCACTTCCCAGAAGTGAAGCAATAAAAAACGTGGCAATAAATACGGTAATAATATAGCGAACACTTTGTTTCTTGCGAACCAAAAGTCTATCCTGCCTTTCTAATCCTATACCCCGTGCTCAAAATAACGACATGAGAATGCGCTGCATTCTGGCGTCACTAAAAGATCAAACCGACTGCGCAGCCTAGAATTGCGCCGCCAAACACTTCAAAAGGCGTATGACCGATTAGTTCCTTAAACTTTTCCTCTTGAATATTATAACCTAAAAAATCTGTCGGGTGCTGCCGCATCCATTCCACAAGATAGTTGATAATTCTGGCATGATTTCCGGCTGCGCGCCGGACACCGGCAGCATCATACATGACAATAACAGCCAGCGTAACAGCAATCGCAAACAGAGAAGATTCCCAGCCATCGGTTTTGCCAATGCTGATGGCCAAGGCACAGACAATCGCTGTATGAGAACTTGGAAATCCACCGGAACTTGTCAGAAGATCAAAATCCCATTCCTTCTCAATCACAAAATTGATCAGGATCTTTAAAAATTGGGCAAGTATCCAGGCAAAAAGCGAAACCCACATGATATTGTTGTTCAATATCGAAGAGACTGGGTTCATGGAGATGAATCATCCTCTCTCATCCTGATTAATTTTTTCTATCATGATGATGTTTCTGTCATTGTTCCCGTCATTCGTCATTTTTATCTAGTTTGTTCTTTCAGCGGTGTAGTCAGCCAGCGATAATAAAAACGCTGCTTTCGGGCCAAAACAAGATAGGGATTCTTTCGCCAGAAAGATCGTTTTTTCCAGTTGTTCCCTGGCCCCCTCAAGCCCCAGCAGCGACGGATAGGTTGGTTTGCCGGATCTCTGGTCCTTACCGGCGGATTTACCGATAACCGCACTTTCTCCTACAACATCAAGAATATCATCTTTGATTTGAAAGGCTAATCCCAAGTATAAAGCATAGCTTGTCAGGATTTCAATCTCCGGTTCCGATCCTCCGCCTAGAATTGCGCCAAGACGAGCTGAAGCCTTCAGAAGAGCGCCGGTCTTTAAATGATGGACCTGCTCGATATCAGCCAGCGTACTGTTTTCTAGGTTTCCAAGCGTATCCAGGCTCTGCCCGCCGACCATGCCCTGCCAGCCCGCGGCTTGAGCGGTCTCTCTGATGACCCTTAATTTATTCTGAGCCTCTATTGCCGAAGGTCCGGCCAGCAGCTCAAAAGCAAGCGTAAGCAAGGCATCACCCGCCAAAATGGCTCCCGCTTCTCCGAACACTTTATGGTTAGACAGTTTACCTCGGCGATAATCATCATCATCCATGGCCGGAAGATCGTCATGAATCAGGGAATAGGTGTGGATAAGCTCGATCGCAGCTGCTTCTGACACAAGCTCTTCCGGACGGCCGCCGACAAGCTCCGCACAGGCCAGAGCCAATACGGGCCGAATCCTTTTACCTCCGCCGACCAGGGAATAGTTCATACTCCTGGCCAGGATATTCCGATCCAGCGGCAAATGATTGAGATATTGTTCAACCATCTCCAAATAGTCATGATAGCGTTCTTTAAACATTTTCTGTCTGTACTCCTAATCTTGATCGGTTACAACCAGTTCGCCTTTACTATTTTCCAACAACACTTTGACCTTTGCTTCGGCCGAATCCAGAAGGCCGTTACATTGTTTGATCAGCTTAACTCCTTCCCCAAACAAGTCCAGGGACTGCTCGAGCTGCACATTGTTCTGATCCAGATCATTAATGATTTGCTCCAGCCTTTCAATCCCTTTATCGAAGGTGAAGGCTTCTTTATCGCTATTCTTTTTCATGGTAACCCTCTCTTGACGTTTGAATCGTTTGAAGCTTGAAGTTCTTCTATATCTGTAACTTCGCAGATTAATGTCCCGTCACTGAGCCGCACGGATAAAGCGTCCCCTGCTGCGGCCTGTCTTACCGTTTTGATTAATTTCCCCTCGATATCATAGGCTAACGAATATCCTCTTCCCAGTATATTTAAGGGACTTAATAAGTCAATTTTCGCGCTTAACAACCTAAGTATACCATTTTTTTCTGTCAGAAATCCAGTCATTCCCTCGACAAGACGCGTGGAGAGATAATCCAGATTCTGTCTGGACTGTTCGACACGCCAGCCCGGGCGGGCCAAAGCAGAGTTGGACATCAGTTCTTCCACTTTATGCCTTTTGGTTCGCAGAACGCTTTGGATCCTTTGTGTGAGTTTTTCTTCATAATAACGGATACCGTCTTTCAATTCGTTAAGGACCGGAATGACCAATTCTGCAGCAGCTGACGGCGTCGGTGCTCTTAAATCGGCAACAAAATCCGCAATCGTATAATCGACTTCATGACCGACAGCAGAAACCACCGGTATGCTGGAAGCGGCAATGGCTCTTGCCACCTCCTCAGTGTTGAAAGCCCATAGTTCTTCCAGGGAACCGCCTCCCCTGCCGACAATCAGCAGGTCAATCTCTCCGTAATGATTGGCCCGCTGAATAGCTCGGGCGATTTCTCCCGGTGCTGCCTCACCCTGAACCGCAGAAGGAATAATGATTAAAGAAACCAATGGATTGCGTCTTCGGGCAATGTGCAAGATGTCCTTCAGCGCTGCTCCGGTAGAACTGGTCACAATGGCCACCCTCGAAGGAAATCTTGGAATCGGTTTCTTTTTCTCTGCGGCGAACAGTCCTTCGGCAGCCAAGCGGCTCTTTAGCTGTTCAAATGCCAGGTATAAAGCACCGAGGCCGCTCGGGTAGATTTCTTCCGCATACAGCTGGACGCTGCCGTCTTTTTCATAAAGACGGATACTTCCCCGGATCGACACCTTCATTCCGTTTTGAGGCTGAAAACCGGCCGTCAGATTCCTGGTTTTAAACATTACGGTTTTAATGCCGGCTTCTTTATCTTTCAATGTAAAATACCAGTGACCTGATGGAATATGATCTTTAAAATTAGATATCTCGCCTGTCACCCAGCAATTCCATAAACCGTTATGTTTTTTCAGCGCGTCATTGATTTCCCGGTTGACTTCCGATACTGTCAGTATTCTTTCAGTCAAATCAGTTCCACCTCATTTAAATACCCTTTAAATATCCTTGTCAATCTTAAAAATATGGATATAATGGCGTGCAGATTTTTACAAAGTTCTGGTAATTCGTTATAATAATAGTACTATTATACTTACAAAATACCAAAAACACTAGAACAGCGCACAATTTTGAAGGGAGAAGCAGAAATATGGAAATTATGAAAACAGTAGCAGAGCTTATGGCTTTGTCCGCAGTCACTGCTCCGAAAGCAAAAGGACAGGATTACATAAACGTAAAGGTCATTACAGAATCATCTGTACTGACTTATCTGGCCGATGAAATGTCGAAGTGCAGCGAGGAAAACGGGAAGAAATTTTTCAACCGTGATGCTGCCAATATACGTAATTCTCAGGCGCTGGTTTTACTGTCTCTGAAGAATGCCAAACATGCCGGCTTAAACTGCGGCGCCTGCGGCCATCCAAACTGCGCGATGCTCGAAGCTGTCGCGCAAGGGCCGGAATTTAACGGTCCGCTTTGTCCCTGGCGCCTGATTGACCTGGGTATTGCGCTCGGATCAGCCGTAAAGACAGCCGGAACACTCAACGCGGATAACCGCATCATGTATTCCGCAGGCGCCGTTGCGAAAAAAATAGGGTTAATTGAGGGGGATATCGCTGTCGCAATCCCGCTGAATGCGAGCAGCAAAAACATCTATTTTGACCGGTAATGTTCTGTTCTTACTTAGTCATTTTTGTAAAGAATCTTTTGTATTCGTATACTGCTGATAGCTCACAGACTATTGGTGGTATTTTTTTATCATTTTTCCCGAGCAATAGGAAAAGCGCCTCAAATGAAGCGCCATCTTAGACTGAATATCTTTTCTTATAATATCTTCCTCCGAATCAGGATATATACCGCAGTTCCCGTAACCAGCGCAGCAATCGCCACGACGAAGCCAAACCCATATGGATTTGAATCGCGGAAAGGGACATTGACATTCATTCCCCAGAAACTTGCGATCATCGTCGGAATCGCTAAAATAATCGTCATCGACGTTAAGAATTTCATGACCATATTCAAGTTGTTCGAAATAATGGATGCAAACGTATCTGTCAGATTCGTAAAGATCCTGCTGTACATCTCAACCATCTGAACAGCCTGATTATTTTCAATGATGACATCTTCCAGCAAATCCTCATCTTCTTCATGAATCTGAATGAGATGCCGGCACTGATTATTTGAGCGAATACGCAGCAGCCGGTCCATAACAATGCCATTGGAACGAAGCGAGGAAGTAAAGTAGGTTAAACCCTGCTGGAGATCCATCAGTTCGAATAGTTCTTTGTTTTTCATGGTTCTGCGCAGATCCACTTCAATTTGTTCACTTAACCTGCTGATTTGGCGCAGATATCTTAAATAATACGTTGCCGACTTGTAGAGGATCTGAAACAAAAACCTTGTTCGCTTGGCCGTATTGAAAGACCGCCGGTTATACTCATTAAATTCGAGAACAACGGGGTTATTTTCGAGACAGACCGTGATAATGTTTTCAGTCGTTATAACGATACCCAAAGGCAACGTGTCATAACTCGTCTCACTTAACATGACCGGTATATTAATAAGAATAAGCGCAGAATCATCTTCGATTTCAATACGCGGACGTTCTTCTTCATCAAGCGCCGCTTTAAGAAAATCAAGCGGGCAGTTGGTTTTTTCCGCAATCAGAACAAGTTCATCTGACGCGGGATTAACAAGGTTGACCCAGGCATTTCGCGTCAGGCTGTTCAGGTCATATTCCTGGTAATTAATTCCATCATTTTTATAGATTCTGAGCACAGCTTCCCCCCCGTTTTCCGCAGGAAGAAAGTCTCAGAATCCAAATGAAAAAAGCTATCTGCTTGATGACAGAACTATTTTCAATCTTCAAAAAATCGTAAGAAAACTAAGACTTTTTCCTGCTTTATACTATTGTAGATTTCTATTCCTCCGTAGGAACCGTCACCGTCCAGTTTTCTCACCTGCTTTCATTTTTAGAAAACTTGGCTGATGCCAAGCCTTTTGGCAGTCGCCTTCGTTTCACTGAAAAAAGACTCTAATGTTTCAAAAGTCTTTCGAGGCCTATAAAAAATATACTCTCTAATCAGGCATAAGTCAAACATTAATGAAAAATGACCGGCTGAACACGTACCGGCCATTTTTTATAATAATTTTTTGGACACCGAATTGAATAAAATTCCCGTTCATCCTATTGTAACTTGTCAGGTGGTCATACCACCGTCCGACATGTACAATATATCACAAATCACATGGGTATACAAGTACTTTACGTGATAGTTTTTAAATTTTTTACAATTTTTTGGATGGTGCTAAGCAATATATTCATCGTTTTCATGGTCATAGGTGAAATTCTGGGTTTTCGTTATATCCTCTTTTCATTTCTTACTGGCTTCTTTATGGAAGATGTAAGCCCAGAGGTTTTGGAATGTTAGCGTGGCTTCCCGTTTATAGCTGCGATAACGAGTGAACGGTGTATTTTGTGCGAGGCTGCAACTGCCCAAGAAAAATGCACCTCCAAATGTTCGTTTTTTTGTCCAACATTTGGGGTGCACATTAACATTGACGTCTTTTATTTAGGGCTAAGTTGTGTTACAGCCCCATAACCAATACAAGGAACAACTTTAACGGGTCAACTAGTTTGTCATTAAATACGCGTCGATCGAAGCTGCAGCCGTTTTTCCAGCGCCCATTGCGAGAATGACAGTGGCTGCGCCGGTCACGATGTCTCCGCCGGCATACACACCCGGAATCGAGGTCGCCATGGTCGTCTCATCGGCAACGATGTTCCCCCACTTGTTCAGTTCCAAACCTGCTGTCGTGGTGGTCACGAGCGGATTCGGTCCCTGGCCGATCGAGACTACGACGGTCTGCACCGGCAGGTCAAACTCGGAACCTTCAATCGCTACCGGACGGCGGCGTCCGGATGCATCCGGCTCACCCAGCTCATATTTCAGACAGGTCATGCTCTTGACATTACCGTTTTCGTCACCATTGATCGCAATCGGATTGGTCAAGATCTTAAATTGAATTCCTTCTTCTTCAGCATGATGCACTTCCTCAACACGCGCCGGCAGTTCGGTCATGGAACGGCGATAAACGATGTATACGTCTTTGGCGCCGAGACGAAGTGCTGTTCTGGCTGCGTCCATGGCCACGTTGCCGCCGCCAAGTACCGCGACCTGCTCCCCTACTTTGATCGGGGTCGCATGATTCGGGAAATCATAGGCTTTCATCAGGTTCGACCGGGTCAGAAACTCATTGGCGGAATATACGCCGTTGTAATTTTCACCTGGAATCTTCATAAAGTATGGCAGCCCAGCGCCGGTGCCGATAAATACGGCATCATAGCCGTTTGCCAGCAACTCCTGAACAGAAGTGACTTTGCCGACAACCTCGTTAACCAGGATTTCGACGCCCATATCTTTTAAGCTGTTGATTTCTTTCTGAACAATGGCTTTCGGCAGACGGAATTCAGGAATTCCGTACATCAGTACGCCGCCGGCCACATGCAAGGCTTCCAGAACGGTTACGGCATGGCCTTTGCGGGCAAGCTCAGCTGCACAGGTCAGTCCGGCAGGACCAGCACCAATGACGGCTACTTTTTTGCCTGACGGCGTTGCTTTTTCTAATTTGCTTGTGCCGTTGGCCATTTCATAATCCGCTGCAAAGCGCTCCAAACGGCCGATTGCAACCGGTTCGCCCTTTACGCCAAGGATACACTGGGCTTCACACTGGGATTCCTGCGGGCAGACACGTCCGCAAATTGCCGGCAGAGTATTTTTACCTTTTAAGATGGACGCGGCTTCGAGGTGTTCACCCTCGGCTATTTTATTGATAAACTGCGGAATATCTACCCCTACCGGGCAGCCTTCCACACATTTTGGCTTTTTGCACTGAATACAGCGTTCGGCCTCTTCTGCAGCAGTCTCTACCGTGTATCCCAGCGCAACTTCGCTAAAATTTTTCCCTCGGACAATTGGGTCCTGACAGGGCATATCATGTCGTGGTGCTTTTGATGCCATGATTATTTGCCCTCCTTTGCACACTGGCACTTGACTTTACCGTAAGCGACAGCTTCTTCGTTTTTAAAGAAGGCCGAACGTTTCATGGCCAGGTCAAAATCTACCTTGTGGCCGTCAAATTCCGGCCCGTCAACACAGGCAAATTTGGTTTCGCCGCCGACATCGAGTCTGCAGGCACCGCACATTCCTGTTCCGTCGACCATGACAGGATTCATACTGACGATGGTCTTGATGCCAAGAGGTCTGGTGAAATTCGCTACGGATTTCATCATAACGACCGGACCAATCGCCCAGATCGCATCAACTTTGATGCCCTGGTCCAAAACGGACTGAATGCCGTGCGTGACAAAACCTTTCATACCATAAGTCCCGTCATCGGTTGTAATGATGACTTCATCACTTACAGCCCGCATTTCGTCTTCGAGGATCAGCAGGTCTTTGGTTCTTGCTCCGAGAATGGAGATGACCTTGTTGCCTGCTTCTTTCAGGCCGCGCGCAATCGGATGAACCGGCGCGACGCCCACGCCGCCGCCAATGCACAGAACCGTACCGTAATTCTCGATTTCGGTGGCTTGTCCGAGCGGACCTACAAATGTAACAAAAGAATCCCCTTCCTGCATCCGGGTAATCAGATTGGATGAATAGCCTACTTCCTGGATGACGATGGTGATTGTCCCTTTATCCCGATTAAAGTCCATGATGGTCAAAGGGATCCTTTCAGATTCCTCATTTTGTCGAACAATGACAAATTCGCCGGGTTGGGCTTTCTTGGCGACTTCCGGAGCTTCTACTTCCAGCAGTGTAATAATGTCCGCCAACTGCCTTCTTTTGACTACCTTATACACGTTGTCTCCCCCTCAGGATTATTCGTTGTACCGACCAAACGGATGAATGGTCCCCTTTTCTAAACTATACAAGTATATACATCTATGTTTGGCACAGTGACACGTATTTGATACTTTACCTTGTTTATTATAAATGAACTTTTGCCTCGAAATCAAGTCTTTTAATTGTAAAATGTCCTTAGGGCTCGAAAAAACTCATTATATATCATATTTTTAGATTTTTTCTAAATCTCTTTTTTCCTAAATCTCTTTGTAGAAGATAAAACAATTAATGATTGTCCGACAGCACCGCTTCCCGCGTCAGAAGTGCGACCCCAATCGAATTATCCGAACTCCATCCCGGCTTTGCCCAAAATAATCTGGCCTGAGATTCCAGCTTCTTTTCAAGCTGATTCCTTAGATATTGATTTGAGGCTACTCCGCCGACAATCAGAATATCTCTGAGTCCGGTATCATCAACAGCTTTGGTCAAGACCTTATAAATCGTCCGGACAATACAGCCTTCCACCGCCCGGGCCAGATCGGCCGGACGTTTTTCTTCTTCGATCAGACGCTGAACTGCCGACTCGACGCCCGAAAAACTCATCTCATATCCTTTGACCGAGGAAGGCAGCAGGGAAGCAGATCCAGGCGCTGATTTTAAAGCCAGTTTTTCGAGCTCCTTTCCCGCCGGGAAAGATAGTCCCAGACGCACGCCGACCCTGTCTACAAATTGACCGGCATGCAGATCTCTGCTTCCGCCAAGAATCTGCAAACTTAGTTTTCCCGGAGAATCCTTCCGGACTTTCAATACTTCCGTTGTTCCTCCCGAAAGGTGGACAGCCAAAAAATCCGTCAAAGCAAAACCTTCGGCGGATTCCAATCCTGCAGCCAGATGTCCTTCCTGATGACTCGTCGTTACAAGCTTTACATTTAAAGCGCTGGCCAGAGATGAAGCAACCGACCTTCCTGCCAGAAAGACCGGCATATAGGATTGCTCTGCCGGACGAGGCGCCGTACTGACGCCAATGCCGGCAATTTCCGGCCATATCGTTGGCGGAACCAGAGCCAGTAGTTCCGGAAGATTTTTAATATGATTAAAAAGAGCTTCCGACTGGGCCAAGCCTTTCTCTCCCTGAGGAACTTCGAGTAGGCGTCTTTTTTCCCAGACCAGATGCTTTTCTTGATCCACCACGGCAACGGATGTCGTGTATGCGCTTGTATCAAGACCTAAGAACATCATTTTTCACTCTCGTCCATCAGCTTGTCTAAAATACCGTTAATGAATTTTGCTGAATCATCCCCGCCGAACCTTTTGGCAATCTCAATCGCTTCATTTAAAGTGACCCGCTGGGGCGTGCCGGGGCTGTACAGCATTTCATAGGCAGCAAGCCGCATCAGATTACGGTCCACATTGCCCATCCTGTCCAGAGCCCATTCGTGGGAAGTCGAAGCAAGCTTGGCATCAATATCCGTTTTGTTCTGCAGGGTTCCTTCAACCAGTTCCCTAATAAAATCTGCCGTCTTATCAGAGACGGCAAATTCCTGGATCCAATGCTGCAGGACTTGTTCCCGCTTGTCCGTTTCTCCCGTTATATCAATTTGATAAAGTATTTGCAGTGCCGTTTCGCGGGCCTTTCTTCGGCCCATTATTTTACTCATGAATATGCCTCCGGAATTTCATTCTACGTTTTATGTTTGCCCCAAAAAGGTATTCTATGTATTACTTTGCTCAGTCCGGTAGGCCAAACCCCATCATCCCAGCATTTTCCCAAGTAATATCCCCCGCAGGATAAGGCAGCTAAAAGCAGTGTCTGCCAAAATCCCAGCAAAATAAACATCAAAGCCACAAAAAAGCCAATCAAAAAACCAAAAAATTTACCAGGATGATTATCAAGACACCATAGAAAAAAAATATTGAGTTTATCCCCGATACTTCTCCAGAAATTGCTCATCTCTCCACCCTGCTGCACTGTTCTATTTTTCTTTCAAATCTTTTTCTTTATTCGTTTTATCTTTGCTGTCTTTGACGTCCTTGATCTCAGCCGTGTTTTTGAACGCAATGCCTTGAATATGAACGTTGATGACCATGACGGTTAATCCAGTCATCCCTTCAATCGCTTCTTTCACAACGATCTGTACCTTCTGGGCTACATCAGGAATTGACACCCCGTACTGGACGGCAATAAACAAATCGACAGAAGCTTCTTTTTCGTCAATTTCAACTTTGATTCCCCTGGACCCCTTGGATGTATTTTTGCCTCGACCTAAAATATTGGCAATATCCTGGGCAAAGCCTCCGCTTAACTCAGCAACTCCTTCGACTTCCGAAGCAGCCATCCCTGCAATCACTTCGACGACCTCATCAGCAATTTTAACTGAACCGATTGAATGATCTATTTTGTTATTATCCATCATTACACCTCATTTTCCATCTTCAACCTGTTATTAGCCTTATTATAACAGAATCCCCCGTTGCCGCAAATCCCCCTGCCTGCTTAACGTAGATTTACTTCCTGAATAATGAAAATATATTATATTTCCCATCAGACCCGATCATCAAATTTTTCCGGCGTTTCTTTGACGACTACTACTTCGATTTGATCAACTGAAAAACCGGTAATTTCCGATGCCGTGTTTTGAATGATAAACATATCCTGAACCTTCAATTCATTTGTCAGGACTGTAACCGTAGCCTTTTGCGTGTTGACTTCCGAAACAATATCTTTAAAACCTTTCATCTTCAGTGCATTCTCGATCTCGTCTTCCCTGCTGATCTTGTCACTTAAGGCCAGCCATCGCTGCTGGGCCTGACTGCGTGTCTCCGTGATATCGGACGCCAGCAGAGGCTCCAGCATGTTAAGTATTTCCTGTCTGGTCTGTTCCCGTTTGATCCTGTAATTAACAAAGTAGTTTTCTCCCTCATTTTCCGTCAGTTCAATAATTTCCGCTGAAAAACAGACTGAATCCGAGATATTGACCGGTATGCCTTCTTCATCTTGCTTCCCAAAACATGCTTGGCTTAACCAAACAATGCAGCATACCGCGATGGCCGGAACCCCAATGATCCAGATCAAAGATGTATTTATTTTCATGTTAATTCAGATGCCCCCCATTGGAACAACACTGATTTTGGCCGGCTGAATATTCAGCAGCGTCCTGACCGCTTCAAATACTTGTTCCTTTATTTTGGGATCACTTGCTCCCTGCGCGATAACCAGCACTCCCGCGACCTCCGGACGTTCTTCCGTAATGATTAAAGCATTTTCGCCGACGACCACGATCTTGTTATTCTGAGTTACCTCTTCCGTCTCTCTGGTTCCGCCGTCTTTATCCGTTTCCTTTGAAGTTTTTTTCGTAACGCTTTCATCTCTGGCATACTGTTTTTTTACATCGGAGGTCAGGGTAACCAGGACCTTCGTTTTGCCAACGCCCTGGATTTTTTCCAGATTAGCTGCAAGTTTTTCTTCAAGTTGTTTTTCCAGTGCAGTAAAACCCGATTCATTTTCTGGAACGGCTGTTACCGTTTCAGCCGGGGGTTGGACTGATGCAGCGGACTGATCCTCCTGTGAGGTAAAAATAAGAATGGCTGCAACGATTACCAGCAAGATCACGGCCAACGTAATCTTTTCTGTGATCACCTGCTTGAAAAATCCCATACTGACTTCCTTCCTCCTATTTTTCTTCCTGCACAAACACGATTTCTTCCGGCAGCTGCATGAGTGCTGCAACCTGTTTTTTTATTTCCATTGCTTTCGCTGACTCAGCCGTTCCCTGACTCTCGGCCTGGTCGGTGTTGACGCCTCCGATAATGACCGGCTTAACAGGCTCAATGCTGACACTTTGCTGACTGAAATGGATCTCGACTTTTTGGATTTGCGGATAGTCGGCAAATCCTTCTCCACCGTCCTCCAGTTCAACATTCGTATCCGAGCTTTTGACCCCTTCCACCCCGGATACAAGGGCCTGGATCTGGCTAACCAGAATCCTGCGGTATTGTTCGATCACCAGAGCATTTGCTTCCGTGGAAGAATTGTCTTCTCCGTCAGAACTATTTTCCTGTGCCAGAACAGGCAAGTCTCCGGAAGAACTGCCGGCCCAGGCCGGCACGCTATTTTCAAAGTCCCAGTTCAGTAGATCTGCCAACGGATTCAGGATTGCCGCAATCACAAACAGCCCCATGACCATCTGCACAAATCCCCGCATGGATTTATTCGGCAGAAGCATCTCGAGAAAGGAGGCCAGCAATAGAATGAAAGCCAGGTTGCGAATCAGCGTCTTTAATCCTTCCATTTTCCCACACCTCAAAATCAGCGAAGCATTACCGCCAAATTTCCAGTCCCGACAATGATCACAATCGTCATAAAAAACATGATACCGACGGATGTAACGGTTACAAAAATATATAATAAACCTTTGGACATGTCCTGAAGACTATCCGCAAGTTCTTTTTCTCCCAAAGGTTCGACCAGCGCCGCAGCCAGTTTAAAAGTAAACATCATCGCGATAATCTTAATCGCCGGCAGAAAGGTAATGATGATAATTGCAATCATTGCCACGATCCCCAGCGCGTTCTTAAGCAAGAGACCTGAGCTTGCCACGATCTCAACAGCGTCTTTGAAAAATTTGCCGGCAACCGGGATCAAATCTGCTGCATATTTTACCGTCCTCAGCGTGACCCCGTCGGCTACCCCCCCTGTTACGCCTTGTACCGACATAATGCCGATAAAAACCGTCATGACGATACCAATACTGAGTTTACCTCCGAACTCCAGCAGAGAGGCTAATTTACTGAGCTTGAACTGTTCGGAAATGTTATTGAACAGCCTCAGGATAATGCTCAGGAAAAAAAGCGGCAACACAATGTTTTTGATTACCGTAGCCAAAAAGATCAGACTTCCGATGACCATTGGTTTAAACAAGGCTGCACTGGTCAGACTGCCCATGGTCAGCAGGACAGTATACATGGCCGGGAGGATGATCTGCATAAAAGAAACCATATTGTCAATGGACGCATTGCCAACATCCAGTGCAATACGAAAAGATGTCATCGCAAGCGCCAGCAGAACAAGATATACGAGCATTCGGGCTATCCTGCTTACTTCGCCAGTAAAAGCAGACTGCAGTTGATTGATGATTGCGCAGATCACAGCGAGCACCAGCAGCTTTGCAATCAAAGGCGCGTTGGTGACTACCTGTTTTAGCAGAGCCTTGACAATACTGCTGCCGATGCCCTGCAGACTAAAATTAACCTCGCCGTTTTTAATGCTTTCAAAGATCTCTGTTAAAGAAAAATCAGGCAGAGCGTCCTGAACATCGCGGTCCAGTTGATTCAAAAATTCTCTGACTTTAGATAAATCGATCTCCTCTGACAAATCTACTTTTCCGGACACACCCATCTCCCCGGAAGTCTCTGCTTCCGCAAATCGTTTATCCGCCTCCGTCCCTGTGTAACTCGTCTCCTGACTTTCTGCCGCCAGGGTCACCACTGGAAAAGCAAATACCAGGGTCATCCATATGGCAAGCCCCAGCGCAGCCAAGACTTTTTTTGTCATCCGTATCGCTCCTCACGCCAGCAGCTTCATCACGGATTCCATGATCGCTGCAATGATCGGGATAGCCAAAATGACCACGAATACTTTGGCTGCAATTTCAACTTTTGTGGCCAGTGCATTCTCTCCGGCATCCCGGCAGATTTGGCCTCCCAATTCCGCCAAATAGGCTACTCCCACGATTTTAAGAACAATGAACAAGTAGTAGGAACTGATATCTGCCTGATCAGCCAGTTTCTGCAGCAGATCAACCACCAGTCTGATTTTGTCCATGATCAGTAGAAATATGGTTACCCCTGCCAGAATGCTTAGCTGAATTGCAATCTCAGGTTTAATTTGTTTCAGAACAGCTCCGAGAACCGTGACAATGATGGCGAGTCCAATCACTTGTGCTATTTCCATTGCCAGAGCCCCCTAGTATAGATTAAATACGCTTTTCACCAGAACAAACAGATCGGAGATTCCCTGGATAACCAGATACAACACGACCACAACCCCGGCAATGGTAACCATCTGGGCCTGCTCTTTCTTACCGGCCTCATTCAGGATAATTGCACAAATGCCCACCAATAGACCAATACCTGCTACCTTCAAAATGAGGTCAATACTCATCGCGAACCCTACCCCCTCACATGATCATAATGACAACCGCAATTCCGCCCAGGAAACCGAGGTAAGACCACATCTTTGCCCTGCTTTCTGCCTGCTGCCTGGCCTTTTCGTCTACGCCTGCCAAATGCCGCTGAACAAGTTCGAGTTGTTTATGCTGTTCATTCCGGTCCGACCTGCCCAATCCCTGACTGATTCCGCTGATCACCAGCCAATCGTCATCTGTCAGGCAGGTTTTCCGGCGGTGCGTTTCAATACTTTTTTTCCAGGCCTGAGAAGCATTTTCTCCGGCTCTGATCCATTCCTCAAGACTGGCAAAAAACAGCTGCCAGGGAGGACCAGTTCTTTCCTTTAGTACCTGGAAAGCATCCGGCAACGGTGTTGCTCCCCAGTATATCTCCGTATCCAGCAGCGCCAAGGCATTGATCATTTCCCTGATTTCCTGCGGACGTTTCTTAATTTGATTTGCTCTGATAATCCCCAAACAGCCAAATCCAATAATCAGCCCAAGATACCCTGCAACCAACATACTTTTCGCCTCCAACGGCCTAATAAAGCGGACCGATCAACTAGCAAAACATTCTTCATATAAAGACCCTCTTGGTTTAAGACCAACATAAGCAAACTTATCATCAGTCTGTGGGGTACAATACCGCTGTGAGCGGAGCATGATGCGGAGCGCGGCTTTTTGACGGCCACGGATGGCCTAATGTCGCGATGCCATGGAAGGCTTATTGAACAAATTAACGCCGCTCGCCATGTCATAAACGGTCTCCACCGTGCCCGGACCGTTTGCCCTGCTTAACACAACAATCCTTTCAAACGTCTCTCTATTCAGCAATTCCCTGAGATGGGCCCTTTTTTGCAGTTCGTCCAGAGAACCGGCATGGACCGTAGCCAGAATTTTTACGCCGCAGCGAACGGCCTCCCCAAGCGCCGCGGCATCTTCCCGCCCCCCCAGTTCATCAACAGCAACCACCTCAGGCGCCATAGACCTGATCAACATGATCAGCCCCTGGGCCTTGGGACATCTGTCCAGCACATCTGTGCGGCAGCCAAGATCAAAAGAAGGAATGCCTTGCCACATTCCGGCAATCTCACTTCTTTCATCAACCACGCCGACAGTATGACCTTTCAGGTTGAGTTGAGGTACACCGTTGCTGAGATTTTTAACTAAGAATCTCAGCATTGTGGTCTTCCCTGCTCTCGGAGGTGAAACAAGTAACGTATGGCAGACTGTATTTTCCTGATTGATCAGTAAGCCCAGCAATTCCGGAATGATCATTTCCGGCTGTCTCGCTAAACGAATATTCAAAGCGGAAATATGGCGCATAATCCTGATCTTGCCATGTTCAACGACTGTTTCTCCGCTTAATCCCACGCGGTGCCCACCGGGCAAAGTCAGAAAACCCTGCCGTAATTCCTCCTCAGCGGCATATACAGAACTGAAGGTCATTTTTTCCAGCGTTTCCAACAGGTCTTCACGCTTGACAATATATGCTAGATTCTTTGTTCCGGTTTGCCCCGCCGAAGTACAGAAATATTCCCTGGTTCCTGTTCTGAAGAGGACAGGCTGGTTGATTCTGAGACGAATTTCTTCAATATTTTCCGTGTCGGGTAAAGCCCCTGCCGCCTTGCGGATCATTCCGCCCAACCGTTCCCCAAACCAACGGATAATCCCTTCACCCTCTGATTCCGGATTAAAGAGTACATCATTTTTATTCCTAGGAACTTCCGTTAAAGGTGAAGCAAAGCTTACCTTCATGTTTTAACCTCCTCTGTATTAGAAGGTATGTCCTAAAAAACGTTTTTAGAATTACCAGTTTGTTCGGAGAAAATAAAAAACAACCTCAATGGCCGTTTTAAGGAAAATTAAATATGAAAGGCTCCTTGCCAAAGATAAATCACCTTGAGTCTCCTTTCTACATATCCTACATGAAAAGGAGTGGGAGGTGCTCTATGCTTATCCATGTCGTCAAAGCGAATCAAACTTTGGATCAGATTGCAATTACATATCGGATCTCGCCGGCATCAATCATAAGCGTGAATGGACTTGTTGAACCTGTACAACTGCTGACCGGACTAGCATTAGTTATACCGACTGAAGATGTCCTCCATACTGTGAAATCGGGAGAAACATTATGGAGAATTGCCCAGACTTATGGAACGACCGTACAAGTCATTCTCGGAAACAATCAAATTACGAACCCTGCCAATATTTATCCTGGTCAGTTGATCACCATTCCTGCCAGACGGCATCGCGTCCTTGCTGGGGAGACTTTATGGTTTATTGCTCAAAAATATCAAGTCTCTTTACAAAACCTCATTAAAGTCAATAACATCACGAACGCCAATTTGATCTATCCGGGCACTGTACTCATTATCCCGCGTAAACCTCGACCAACCATCGATGTCAATGGCTATATCTATCGCTTCAGTCAGGACGCGGTTGCTACTGTCAATCGGGAAGCTGAACATCTTACATATTTAAGTCCTTTTGCCTACTTGATTAGAGAGGATGGAAGCCTGCAGACAATTGATGATCTTCCGCTCATTCAAGCTGCCATATCAAAAAAGGTGACCCCTATGATGTCTATTACCAACTTTACGTCGACTACGCGTGGAGAAAATCTTGCTCATCTCGTTTTAACCAATACTGAAGCCATTAATCGGTTATTGACAAATGCCATCAATATCATGAAAGAAAAGGGTTATCGGGGACTTAACATTGATTTTGAAAACGTGCTTCCCGAAGACAGGGAAGCTTATAACGCTTTGCTTCAAACAGCCGTAACCCGTCTTCATGCAGAGGGTTTCTTCGTCTCAACGGCTTTAGCGCCAAAATTAAGTGCTGAACAACGGGGACTGCTATATGAGGCGCACGATTATCCAGCCCATGGCCGAATTGTAGATTTCGTTGTTCTCATGACCTATGAATGGGGGTGGCGTGGTGCTTCACCGCAGGCAATTTCTCCCTTGAATCAGATTAAACGGGTTTTGGACTATGCTGCTTCAGTCATTCCAAGAGAAAAAATCTTTTTTGGCTTTCAAATTTATGCCAGAGACTGGCTTTTGCCGCATGTCTCCGGCCAAATTGCCGAAACCTTTGGGATGGATGAAGCAATGTCCAGGGCCCTTCGATACCATGCTGAGATCCAGTACGACACGGTTCCCCAGTCCCCTTTCTACCGGTATACGGATACGCAGGGAAACGGTCACGAAGTGTGGTTTGAGGATGCCCGCAGTGCCCAGGCCAAATTTGATACCGTCAAAGCTTATGGCTTAAGAGGTATTAGTTATTGGGCTTTAGCCTATCCCTTCCCTCAAAACTGGGCTTTGCTGGAAGATAATTTTACGATCCGGAAATGAGGAAATGAGAGATTCCTCAAATAGATTCTTACGTTTCACAAATAATAAAGGGTTGTTGCTCAAGAAATTACTTGCCCAACAACCCTTTTTATTCTAATTATTCTTTTTATGACAGACAAGCTTATTAAGCCCGGGAAACATACGCTCCGCTTCTGGTGTCGATAATCAGGACATCGCCTTCATTCACAAAGAATGGAACCTGAACCGTAGCGCCAGTCTCGACAGTCGCCGCTTTGGTACCGCCTGTGGCCGTATCACCCTTGACTCCGGGCTCACATTCCGTTACTTTAAGCACAACTGTATTGGGAAGGTCTACCCCAATGACTTCACTATTATAGAGCAAGACGCCAAGGTTCATATTTTCTTTGAGCCACTTGACTTCCTGGCCAATTTGAGCCTCGGTCAGCATAATCTGCTCATAGCTTTCATTGTCCATCACAACGAATTGATCACCGTCTTTATACAAATACTGCATCTCACGGCGATCCAGACGGGCTCTGGGAACTTTCTCCCCAGCATTGAATTTCTTTTCGACAACGCCGCCCGTTCTGACATTTTTGACTTTGGCACGCACAAAAGCAGCGCCTTTTCCAGGTTTCACGTGTTGGAATTCGACTATCTGAAATATATCGCCATCCAGTTCAATAGTCACTCCGGTTTTAAAATCGTTTGAAGAAATCATTTTGCTGATCCTCCTATAATATTGTAGATTCTTTTATGTATCAATAACGGATACAAGTCATACCACTAATCAATAATAATGCACTGCTTTGGCGTCTGTGTCAATACTTCCGAACCAGAATTTGTGACTAACGCGACATCTTCAATTCTGACGCCGCCCCAGTCAGGGATATAAATTCCGGGTTCAATCGTAAGCACCATCCCCGGTTCAAGTATCGTTTCATCACGGGTATTTAAATACGGCGTCTCATGGATCTCGATCCCGAGGGAGTGCCCCAGACTGTGACCGAAATATTCACCGTAACCGGCACGTGTAATCACTTCTCTGGCTGCCGCGTCGACATCTTTGGCCTTAACGCCGGGCTTCAGAGCTTTAAGCCCGGCCAGCTGCGCCTCGAGCACGATATCGTAAACTTCCAGGTGCTTGCTCTCAGGCTTTCCCAAAAACAGCGTCCGTGTGAAATCGGAACAATACCTTTGGTAGACCGCTCCAATATCGAGCGTTAAAAATTCCCCTTTTTGCATCTTTTTACTGGAAGCTGTACCGTGCGGTAACGAGGAGCGTATCCCTGAGGCCACAATATAGTCAAACGAACGGCCGCTGGCCCCCATTTTTCTTTGCGAGAATTCTAGTTCCAGAGAAAGCTCTTCTTCCGTCATTCCCGGATAAATCTTGCTAAGCGTCTGGGCAAAGGCATGGTCCGTGATTCCAATCGCTTGGCGAATCAGCGCAATTTCTGTTTCATCCTTAATTTGTCGAAGCTTCTTGAAGAGTGCTGAGGCATTCTCGAATCTGCGCCCGTCAAGAGTTTTCTGCAGTTTCTGGAAATCGCCCAGGGACAAAGCCTCTTCCTCAATCCCTATCACGATCAACCCTTTAAGCATTTCCCCGATGACTGTATAGGGATCTCCGGTCACTTTGACAATTTCAAAACCCGGAGCTTCCGCTGCGGCCTGTTCCATGTACCGGAAGTCTGTGAACAGAATGGAACGTTCTGGTTCGATCAGCAAGGTTGCACTGGTTCCCGTGAAACCGCTCAAATAAAAAATATTGGGCGGTGAGGTCACGATCAGCGCATCAAGTTTATTCTCGGCCAGTCTCCGGCGAATCTTTTCCAGCCTCATGGTTGCTATTCCTTTCTTTCTGACGGTACTTTTGAAATTCCAGCGCATAGGCTAAGGCCAGAAAATAACTGTCTGTCCCGAGTCCGCTGATTTGCCCGACGCAAGCTCCGGCGATCACCGAATGGGAACGGAAACTTTCCCGGGCGTAAATATTCGACAGATGCACTTCGAGAGCGGGTACGCTGACCCCTTTGATCGCATCGTAAAGCGCATAGCTCGTATGGGTCCAGGCCCCGGGGTTAAGGATTAAAAAATCAACCGGCGTTAACTTTGTAATCCAGTCCACAAGCTCTCCTTCATAGTTCGTCTGACGGCACTCGACAGTGAAGCCATGTGTTTGGCCCGTCTCGATCAGTCTGCCGTTCACTTCATCAAGGGTTATTCTGCCGTATATATCCGGTTCTCTCTGCCCGAGAAGATGAAGATTGACACCATGGAAAACATGAATACGGTTCATAGGTCTCTCCTTCTTTATCTATTATTTTCTATAGAAAACAAAATAATGACATAGCCTTTTTCTATCTAAAATAAGGCATATCTCATTATAACGAAAAAATGAAGATTATTAAAATCATTTTAGTGATTTCTTTCAAATCGTTATGAACCGCGTCAGGGACATCTATTTTGGCGCTTCGCTGTTCGTCTTCTCACTGTTCTGGGTCTGAGGATAAATAACCCCAAGTGCGGATTTTTCGCCTTCGATCCGCGGAGAATTGACAATGTTAATATTGCTCAGCATGATGCTGGTTTCAATAACTCCATTTCCGGGACATTCCACTTTCCGGATTTCAGTCCTTGGCAGGATAAAATGCACCTCATGCGGAACTGTCGGTTCGCCGATTCTGGCAACCCGGATTTTTACACCTTCTACTTCAAGGATTACATCATCATACCGTTTTTGGGCACCGGTAAAAGAATTGCCTGGATTGTTGGCGTAAGCTGAACCGGCAGATCCGGAAGCACCATAACCGGAAGCCTGACGATCCGGAATATTGATGAGCTGTCCGATGACCAAAGCGCAGGGATCAATGCCGGGGTTTGCTTTGCTGATATCCTGCCAGCAGCACCCGTTTTGGCTGGCTAAAAGGAAAAATGTATCTCCTGACTTTATTGCATACTTTTTCAACGGCCCTACCCCTTTCTACATTTCCATATTATGGGGATCAAGGTTGTCAGGTTCTTTTTTATCAAGTAGGTCTTTGACAGCTTTAACGATCAACCAGACACAATAGAAAGGAGATATCATCACCAAAATTGACAATATCCCGGTTCAAAGGTCTTCCGACTTGATTCATGAAATTTATAAACATCAAGTCGGCGATAAGATTTCGGTCACTTACCTGAGGAATGGTAAAACATCCACGATATCAGCGATTCTTGGCCAAAGAGGCTCCAACATGTAGAAAGTGCTGTCAATGCGCCTCATGCAAAGGGTTTCTGTCAGCTTTATTTACTTCTTATTCTTGTCCTTCTTCTCCATTGTAATTTGGGAAAGTACGAGTTTGGGTATGTTTTGCGGACATTGAGACTTTACAATGGCATAAGCATATTGCAATGAGAAGGGCTTTGGAAAATAAGCAAGATATCGGTTTTCCCAATGTGTGGGCGCATATTTAGCCTTGGCATGATGCAAAGCCTTAAAATCGTACGCATAATTCAAATTATCATAGATGTAGGCAAAAAACTTTTCATTCAGTGTGGTTTTGTCCCCTGACGCCACATTATAAAGAGGAGAAAGTCCCATATTGCCCCACTGTACACCCTCACCTTTCATGACCATAAATGCTTCATAAATGATTTTCTCTATAACTCCCTGAGGGGCATTTTTTCTTCTTCTTGTTACATCGGCCAGATAGCCTAAACCACTTAAATAAGGCAGGAAAACCACAAATCCAAGCATTTGTTCCTGGGCATTGATTGCATAAAAATATCTCCGGTCAAGCGGATTATCTAGCCCTACCCCGCCAAGCATAAAGGACATTTCCGGAGTACGTTTATTCCGTAACCATTCTTCTGAAATTTGATGGATCTCCTTTTCTATTTCCAGATCCCGTGCTACTTCAGGTTTATACTCTTTGACAGTGATCCCCGCTTTATTCGCATAGTTGACCGCTGCCCTCACTTTGGCCACTTTTCCGCCTGTAAGGGTATATTCTGAAAGATTAAAGCAGGCATCTTCCCCGTATTTCAGCACGCCAAACTGAGCGGCTTTATATAAATCAAGAAAATAATCGGTAACATTAAGCAGTAAAAGGTCAAGGCCATTCTGTTTGCAAAAAAATAATAATTCATTAAGAAAAATAAAACTATCCTTTTCGTCACAGATGATATCGCCACAGCAGACCAAAACGCCCCCGATAGTTGTATAGGAGCACATGCCGTCAACGCTGCTGCTGAAGAAGTAGCGTTTGTCTTTTTCCAGGGACAGATAGGACATCGGGTTTTGTCCATATTTTAACACTAATCTGCGAACCTTTTCCATATCCTGTTTATCATGAATATAATTGTAGACAAGGGGTTTCATCAGAAGCAGCGCCGAAGCAAAAATACAGATCCAGTTAATCATGATTAAAGTATCCGCATAAATACGGCCGTAATTGCTTTTGATTTCTAGCACGGAAGCATCCATAAAGATTAATAATTTGATGGAGCCTGCCAAAGCGCTAAAAACTGAGTGCACGTCGTTGATATGACCCCTCATCATGTATAAACCAATTGAGGCATTGGCAAAGAGTAAAACAAAAGAAATGCCAATAAACACAAAAGCCCACTTTAACGTTACTTTATTAGGCAATCGGCAAAAGTCCTTATATGAAAGAACGAGTACTAACAGAACGAACAATTCAATGATCACGATGGGAATACTAAATTTATGAAAACGTACAATTTGTAAAGCTAATGTTGCTGATAAAAAGATGACTTCGATAATCCAGGCATTACGAATCCTTTGGAATAAGCTGTAAGCAAGAAGAAGCATCAATAAGCCGAGCATAAAGGATAATACGCCATGAACCATGACATAACTCGGATTAATAATATTGCCATAAATATGCTCTACTTGCCTTGTAAACTTAAAAGGCAACGCCGACAATAAGTTTGCAAATCCTGTCAATACCAAAAGAAATATAGAAAAGTTTTGTATTTGCCTTTTTATATATGTACTCATTTTTTAGTTCCTTCTGATATCCTTCTATACTCGTCTATATATTACCTGACGTGACAGGCAAAATCAAATGATTGAAGGTCTCGAAAATGATTGAAGGTCTCAAATAGGCTTCGTAATTGTAACTTGTCCTTTTGAACTAATTCTTGATATTTCCATGACAGAACCACCTTTCTATTCTTTACATCTTTACTTTCTTTACGTCTACCATGCTACTGTTACAGGATATGTGCAAATCATTAACAGTCATCCATTGTTGTTCCCTTTCCCCGCATGACTTGTTGTCAAGTCTTTCGATGTGAATCTTCGATACGGCAAAATTTTTTAATTTAAAGAATTTGTACGCGCCTACAAATTCTTCGGTTAATAAAATAATTCGCTTGCCGCTCTATACGAATTGATTTTCCTCTTTACTTAGTATACCGATTGAACTGTTTCCTTTATGCCATGATGAAAAATAAGACTGAATACCAAGCTCCTAATTTGTGATAAAATGGTAATTACTTGATGAATTTGATATATCGAAAGATGAACCGATTAAATTAAATCATGTTGTTAGGGTGGTAAAAACAAATTAAAGCAGCTGCCGGGGAAATGTTCTCGGCAACTGCTTTAATATGAAGTTGAAATTTACAGCTTGAGCAGACGTTCAACATTGCCATGGGCAATCTTTTCCTTATCGGATGCGCTGATTGGCGCATTTTCAAGAAACGCCCGCGCGCGCTCGTTGCCGATATAAGGATAATCTACAGAGAATATGATCCTGTCTGCGCCCAATACCTGCAAGATAAATTGGAAGTGCGGCAGCGTAAACATACCGCTTGGCGTAACATAAACATGGTTTATAAAGGTTTCAGATATTGTTTTCGGGAGATGGGTTGCCTCTTTGGAAAGCGCTTCATCAAGGCGAGCAAGGAAGAACGGCACCATCTCGCCCCAATGACCTGCAATCAGCTGTAAATTGGGATATTTCACGAAAACACCCGCTAATATCATCCGTAGAATGTGGATGCCTACTTCTGCGTGCCACCCCCAGCCAAACGCTGACAACCTGGCACTGACAACCGGATCCAATCCGGCATAATACGCCTCCTGCACGGTTCTGGCAGGAAATCCCGGGTGCATATAAATGGGCACCTTTAAAAAGTTCGCCATCTCAAGAACAGGCTCAAATTTAGGGTTATCAAGAAATGTTCCGTCTGCTGCCGGCCGTCCGCTAAGTAAAACCCCTTTGAAATTAAGCTCTTTTACAGTACGCTCCAGTTCATCTGCTGCTGCCTTCGGGTCTGCCCACGGTAAAGTTGCAAAAGCTGCAAAGCGGTCAGGATATTTTCTAACCCTCTCTGCCATTTCATTGTTGGCTGCCTTCGCTATCGAAATAGCTTCCGGCGCAGGGATTAACTGCGTCATTGCCGTATAAGAAAGCACCTGCATATCAATTTTTCCCGCATCCATGCTTGCCAGCCACTTTTCTTCTACATTCCCATCTGTGTCTGTGGTGTAATAGGCCAATCCAGGTGAGTGGGAGTCTGGGACATAAGGGGCCATTTGCAACAAATTGCCAAATGACGCTGCGGTTATTTCTCTATTATTTACATGTTCTTCTATTGTGATAATCTTCATTTTTTATTTATATTTCCTTTATGCGTTTATAAATGACTCAATCCCATTGACCCAAACGCGTTTAACATTACGTATCGCTTGAATATCGGCAGTGGGGTCACCATCAACCAAAAGCAGATCCGCCCTGTGACCGGGTTTAATCATGCCTCTGTCTTTAAAGCCAAATAATTTGGCAGGAAGGCTGGTTGCGCTTTGAAGCGCCTGCACGGGAGTCATGCCCGCAGCCACAAACGCTTCGATTTCATCAAGCAAACCAATACCGTGGTCGATACTGGCAGGGGCAAAGGGCGCATGATTTGCATCCGTACCTGCAATGACTGGTATCCCCGCATTCATTAAGGTTTTTAGTGTAATATCAATATTTTGTGAATCCAAGTTGACATTAGGTATACGATTTAGAAAAGTGACCGTTTTTTTCATCATGCCCGAAGTAGGAACCGTAATGATCCCTTTTTCCAACATTTCTTCGATCAGGGATTGCGTAATCGGGGCTTCAACCGGAATGTGGGTAATAATATCAACACCTGCGTCAATGGCTGTTTTGAAAGTGGCCATCGATACAGCATGGGCAAATACCAGAAGCTTATGTTCGTGTGCAGCCTCTGTCAAGGCGGTAATTGTTTCCGGGGATAAGATGATATTTCCTTCTATTTCATATACTTGGCGGACCACCTCTCGAAGTAATGTTTACTTTACGGTAAAAAATAATTTACAGTTGACATGAATAACAGGTGGTTTGTTAGGGATCGTCAGGAATTGGACTTGCGAGAACAAATATGAAGTAAGCGCTTGTCCCAAAATGAGAATTTAGGAGGGGAAGTTATGTCAATAGAAATAACCAATGTACAGATTTTTGATGGCATAAAATTAACGAATCATGATCTATACGCATGTAGAAACCGGACTTTCATCAAAGCTGGATCTACTGTCCGCTGAAGAGCTTGACGAGTTAATGTCTGCAGCGGTTTCAATTAAGAAATCGCTCGAGAAAATAGATGAAAATGAATAGGATAAGTATAAATATTTAGGTAGGAAATGATCAAAGTCGCCCTCTCTATTCGGAGCGAATAAGAATACTCAGACGAACTTCCGCTTCTCCGTTTACATAATCCAGTTCCTGAATCAAAAAAGGGACCTCCTTCTGAAGCTGAATTATATTCACCGCCCGGAGTATTTTTTTCAGTTCCCCTTCTCCGTTTACTTTGATCGTGGCTTGAAAGAAATCCCCTCTTTTCATTGACGGCTGGGTGATATCCATTGCCTTAACCGAAACATTTTCGGATTTGAGGCAATGATTGATCTGTTCCAGCATATGCGGAAGATCGGCGCGATCCGGTATCAGCAGATTGTTCTTGGCCCCTTCTGCTAGAATGTCCTGGCATTCCTGCCGGAGTAAGTTTTCTTTTGCACTGACGGTATCTAGTTGCCGAGTCAGCGGTCGCACTGCCAGGACCTGGACTGCGATGACGGCCAATAGAATGATACTCGCGCCCATGATCACAATTCTGCTTAAACTTAACTTATCTAAAAACCGCCACCTTGTAGCAGGCTCAGATAAGAAGTCTCTCTGAGATGAGATGTTTCTATCAGATAAAAAGTGCTTTAAAAATTGAAGGTATTTAAAAGACACATCTTTACCTCACTTCAAATTTTTCTTTCTACACGCAAGCAGAACGAAATTGTTTTATCCCGATAATCATAATCGGTCAGGACTGGTTCCCTCCAGCCTTCTTCCGTCAAAACCCCGATTAAACTTGTGATACTAAGATTATCGGAACAGTCCGCATATAGGTACAGCGTATTCTGCCGATAGCTCAGACGATTCAAACGTATACTGCTGTTAAGGCTGGCTAAGGACTTCTGAACCATTGTTAAATCCCCAAATGTATCGCTGCGGTTCCGTTCCCATTCCGACCAGATCTGATTTTTCCGTTCCGCGTTTAGTTCATCGACCTGTTCCTGCAGTGCCGTAATTTCTATCTGGTGCTCAGAAATATGATTGATTAGCGGATAGCAATAACAACCTATCCCGAAGACCATTCCAATAAAAATCATCAGGACCAGCAGGCATGTTTTTATTTTGGCCGGCCGCAAAAAAATGCAGCCAAAATTGCAGTTTTTCTTTTCTTTCACTCTTTGCCTGCCAGCCAGCAGTGCCAGGTCATGAAAATTCATAGAATGGCTATCTGCCGAAAAATCACTGGAATCAAATTCCTGATAAACGGATTCCAGCGTCCGAACACCCTCAGCCTCTCCTGAATCAATCAGGATATCTGCGATCCGGGCGGCTTTAGCGCTTCCATCCGTGACAACGATATTGAAAGGAATTGTGCAGTCTTTCAGCGCAGTATAAATCTGATATTTTGGAGTCTCCGGTTCACTGCCCGGGATCACCCTTATCACTTCCGGCAAGCCATTGCGATATTGGACAGCCTGGATATTTTGATTATCAAGTTTAAACAGGCAAAGAATTCTTTTTTCTTTTAAAGGTGCCAGGATCCCGCCAAATGCCTGAACAGTATATTCGGCACCGCAAAGTTCATATCCCGTCTGCTGAAGACACCGGGCATAAAGCTCAAGCGTAGTTTTCCTTACGCCAATGGCGCTGATCCGAAGATATTCATCCTTCTTCTCGTCCAATACCACGTATTCATAACAAAGTTCGCTGATTGGAACCGGAACTTCCTGTTCAAGCCAGAAATGAACTGTTTTATCCCGATACGTCGGAACAACCCAAGGAATACAAAATTCCCTGATCAGCCCGTTCTTAAAAGGAAGCAACAGATAAACAGGGACTTTTCTCGAACATTTTCGTTGCCCGAATCGTCCCTGACAGTCTTTTTGACGATATTCATCCAGAACCATTTTAAGATTTTCTTCGGCGTCACTGCCTTCGGACCCTGAAAAAGTCTCCAGGGGAAAGCTGGAGACGACAATCTCGGAACCCATGTTTCCAAGACGCTTCGAGCGATAAAAAAATCTTATTTCTTGGGCATCAATCTCTAAAAAAAGCATTTTTTCTCGGCCTGCCTTCTAAATAGACGACCATAAAGTACTGGCAAGACTTTCGTCAAAAACTTTAACTTCAGCCTGAGATCCATCCGAACTTAGATATACCATAATCAAATTTCCGGGGTCAGGAAAGGTATTTCCGGTAATTTCTGCAATACCAAAGCCCGTTTTCCCTGTCTCGGCCTTTTGCTGCGTCACCGTTGAATCAAGTCTGGCAATATAATCAGGGATAAGTCCTGAACCCGTGATCGTTCCGTTTGCAGCAGAAAGTTCATCAATCCTGAGATATATTCCATTGTCGACCTGATACCTGTCCAGCGCTGCTTTGACTTCACGTCCTGTTGTGATGTCGGCTTTCTCCCGAGCTGTTTCTGCATTCCCAACGAAACGCGGGATGACAATTGCGGCTAGGATGGCCAGAATAACGACCACCAGCATAACTTCCAGAAGGGTAAATCCTTTCTCGTTTTTAACCACTTAAGACATTCCTCCCTGTATTTTTTGACGGTTATTTTAATTTTTTCCTGTGATTTAATGGCATGTTGAATTTTTTTATTGTACAAAATATCAGCTTAATGAATCTGTGAGCTTATATCAAAGATCGGCAGGAGAACTCCGATAGCCACGAAACCGACCAGGCCCGCCATAAGAAACACTAGAGCAGGCTCTAAGAGCTTCGTATACTGCTCAATTCGCTCCTCCAGCTCTTTTTTGAACATCCGAGTCATATACGCAAGCATTTCACTTAGTTTGCCGGATTCCTCCGCAACCTCCAGCATTTTTGCAACTTCCGGAGGAAACAGCTTACTCGTCATGATGACCGAGAACATTCTTCTTCCTTCGTTGACAGCAAAAATTAATTGGGTTGTCAATTCCTGCATCAGATGATCCTTGAAAAGGTTTTTCACCAGGAGCAGTGATTCCTGCAGAGACAGCCCCGCGTCCAGCAATCTTCCCAGGACCGAACAAAATTGAATGAGCTGCCTGGTTCTGTTGATCTTACCGGTTCCAGGTATGATGAAGGAATATCCTTTTTTATTCAGCAGCCACACCGTTATGGCCAAAACAGGGATAACGGCTGTCAAATACGGGATACAACAACCCACATTAAACATTATTTTGGTTGCCAGCGGCAATTCCGTCTCAAACCCGCGGAAAAGGGTTTCATACATCGGCAGAATCATAATACTGAGGGTATAGATAATAAACAAAGATGCGACAAGAAGCAGAACCGGATAAAATAAAGCATTTTTGAATTTCTTCTCAAAAAAATATGCGTCCTCCAGATAATCTGCGATATCGATCAACGCAGTCGGCAGGGTCCCGCTTCTTTCGCCGGCTTTGACCATCGTGGCAAACAAGTGCCCCGGAGAGGGAATGATGCCCTGCAAACTGACATGCAGTTCGACGCCAGCTTGAAGAGAGCGGCTAACCTGCTTCCATTGATTTTTATCTAAACCGGTTCTTTCTCTTTCCGCAATGACATCTAATACCGCAAGCAGAGGAATGCCTGCCTCCAGCATTGTTCCCAGCTTACGAGCTGTCCTCCCCCAAAACAGTTTTCTATTTCCCGTCTTGTATCTGATCCACACCGAAGTGAATAATGCCCTGGTGATCTCCACGGGATATAAATGCTGTTCCCTAAGCCCGGAAACAACTCTGCTTTGATCTTCCTCCGCCCAGTAGCCCTTCCGTATATTGCTATTTTGATCAACGGCTTTCCATTTCCAGAGCAATCGCAAACCCTCTTATTGTCCTAATCTATATTTCCGCCCACAGTCTCATGATTTCTTCCAGAGAAGTTATTCCGGCAGCGACTTTCCTAAGCGCATCTTCTTTCAACGTAAGCATTCCAGATTTTTCAGAGACCTTTTCAAGGCTGGCGGCACTGCCTTTTTGCAGAATTAGTTCCTTAATTTCCTGATTGTAGGGAAGATATTCATGAATCCCTATCCTGCCGTTGTATCCGGTCCCATGGCACTTGGAACAGCCTGCCGGTTCATAAATAGCTGATACGGCTTCCCCGTGAAAAATTTGTTTTTCTTCAGCTAAAACCGGTTTTAATTTCCGGCAATTCAGACATAGTCTCCGGACAAGTCTCTGAGCCAGTACCCCGCAGACCGCCGAAGCTACCATATAGGCATCGATATCCATATCCAATAAACGGGAAAGCGCTTCTGCTGCAGTATTGGTATGAACGGTAGATAAAACAAGGTGCCCGGTCATTGCAGCCGCTGTTGCAATTTTGGCGGTTTCTCTGTCTCTTATTTCCCCTACCATAATAACATCCGGATCCTGACGAAGAATGGATCTCAGGCCACTTGCAAAGTCCAGGCCAATACCAGCATTGACCTGGGCCTGACTGACTCCCGGTAGCCGGTATTCGACAGGGTCTTCGATGGATACCATATTTATTGTTTCGGACTGCAGCTCCCGGATCAGGGCATATAATGTGGTGGTTTTGCCGCTCCCGGTCGGGCCGGAAATGAGGATCAGCCCATGCGGCTGGCGGATAAGCTTTCGAATTTGATATTCGACATCCTCCCGCATACCCAGTTCTTCCAGGGAGAGACGTGCGGTCTTTTCATCCAGAATCCTGGTCACGACTTTTTCTCCATAGACAGTCGGAAAAGTAGAAACTCTGACATCAATTTTCTTATCAGAAATGTCCAGCATGATTCTGCCATCCTGAGGGAGACGTCTTTGGGTTATATCCAGACCCGACATGACTTTCAAGCGGGCGGTAACACTTCTGGACAGATCCTTTGGCAAGTTTTCCTTAACCATCAGCAGCCCGTCTATCCGAAATTTCACGCTGAATCCGGTTTCGATCGGTTCCCAGTGTATATCACTTGCTTTTTCGATAACAGCCTGTCGGAACAGCGAATCAACAAGGCTGACGACCGGCGTCTCCTGGGCATTGACATTTTCTTCAATCTTCCAGCTCACTGATTCGTTTGGATTTAGAACAGCATGTTCCCCAGTTGATCTTTCTAATGTAAAACATTCTCGGATCGCAATTTTGATTTCTTCAGCGGAAGCTAGGAGCGGATCAACCTGATATCCGGTAAAAAGCATCACATCATCCAACGCGGTTCTATCTGTAGGATCCGCCATAGCGATGATGATTCTTTGATTCTGAGCCGCAATCGGAATCAGCGTATATTTCCGGGCCAGTTCTTCCGAAACCAATTTTGCTGCTGAAACATTGACAGGTCTCTCAGCAAGACTGATCATGTTAATTCCTGATATCCGGCTTTTAAATTCCAGGATTTCCTCTTCTGCCAAATACGCTGCAAGAAGTTCTTCAAGTTTTGCTCCCTGGTCAAGCAGGGCAAGCTGAGTAGCTATCTCATCGGCATTTGAAATAAGCGCCTTGTTCTCACGGGCATACACGTAAAGTTCTTTAAGCACAAAATCTTTCCAAAATCCTGGTTTGGACTGATCAATCATAAACGTACCTGTACCCGGTAAGGTCGTACTTCCCGTCTTCTCCCAACACAAGCTCCCCAACCCTGCACTGTTTCATATTCCCCATTGTTGCCCTGGATGTGATTTGAGTTACATCGTTGGCCCGTATGACTTCAATTTCAACAACCATTCCTTCCGAATCGTATTGAATGCTCCCCTGCCAGGAAGGATCATGAGCAAGAACTGCTTTGGCGTATTCCAGCCCACTGTCAGCCATATAAGCGGTCTTAATTTTTTGGGCCTCACAGACAACGATACGTTCCTGTGAGCTGATCAGAATAAAGGTCTGAACTCCCATCCAGGATAAAGAAAACGTAACAAGAAGTATTAGTAAAGATACATTACCGCTTTCCCAATTTATTCCGAAGAACTTCTTAAGCGAACAGTTCTTTGCCAATAAACGGCTCTTTCCGCCTGCGCTGCTGTTAAAGATATTTGCCATAATCCCTCCCTAACCCCAGTACAATGAAATTCACAAATCCTGCTTGCTACCGGAATCGGAACGCCAAGATGTTCACGGTACAAGTCCAAAACTCCGTTAAAGTCCTTGTCCGCAAGATAGTAGCTGTCTGTAATGATCTTACCGTCCTCAAGACAGTTGATACGTAATACTTTGCCTGTCCATGCTACACCTTCTGCTGTAGAAACAGCGGCGGTCAATACCTGGCCTGCCCGGACAGCTGCAAAGGAAAGGTCGCCATCTGCCATTAACCCTTTAGCCATCCGGTACTGGCTGATATACAATTGAAGAACCATTGCCGCAATGATTCCGGTAATGACCAGTGAAACGAGGACTTCTAACAGCGTAAACCCCTTGTCATTTTGCTGTACCGTTTTCTTTGTCAACCCAGCCATATGTTACTCCAACCAGCATAGTCAAACTCTCATCTACTTATTTCCATTATTTAACTTAATTACTATATTTCTACATATTTCTTAAACTTCCTGCCTGTTTTATAAAATAATTTACTTATTTTCCCAAATTAATTATTATTCTGCAATATAATGCAGATAGGTCAGGTTGTACTCTTTTTGATCTTTCAACTCTGTCCAGATGATTTTTACAGAAATTTTCAGCAGATTTTGAGAGTCCCATTCACAACAAACAGTTCTGGAAAACCGGCCGGATTCATCGCGCTCAGTTCCGTTCAAATAACGATTAACGGCAGAAGGATCATCGAGCAGGACCACCGTAATTTCATCTACTGTCGAGCTGGCAAGATTGACTGCCTGCAGGATATTATCCGTATGGCTATTCTTGATGTAAGCCGTATTGATCAATGCCAGCATGACTGCAAATCCCAAACTAAAAATAAAGAGTCCCGTTAAAACGTCAAGCAAAACAAAACCTTTTTTCTTATCGTTCATTCCTGCGCCTCCCCCCTAAGTAGATTAATTCGTAAATCCTATAAAAATTAAAAAAACAAGCTTTGCTTGGATTAGTATCCTTAGCTTAACGAACCACTGCTTTTCCATCATCAAGCGTATAATGTTTGCTTGGATCAAACGGGCATGCCGGTATTTCCTCAAGATACGGTCCTTGCCAGTTTAGATCAGCAGAAGGGCAGGTAATCAGATCATTCAGACTTTCCGGATAGCTGCCCACGTCAAGACGGTATAGTCTTGCAGCACTTTCTATTTTGAGAATATTGACTTTGTGCACTTCCGATTCTGTACTGTTGATACTGCCGCTGTAACATGGCAGAATCATAGAGGCCAGGATACCCAACAAAGCGATGACCAATAATACTTCCCATAAAGTAAAACCGTTCTTGCAAGCTTTTGGCATAACGATTCCTTTCTTGTCTCTGATAAAACGAAAAAATATGTAAATTAATTACATATTTTCTACACAAATATTCTATTTCCTTTAAGATTGGTATTTTGGGGGAACAACAAAAAGGTACTGCTGTAAATCTCAACTTACATTTTTTTGTTCTGCAATTTATATTACTAGTACTTATTTGACCTAAATGATGACTTTTTCCCAGGCCCTGAGGATTTCTTCATCGTTACAGTCTGCAGCGATGACCGATCTCCCAATGCCGACCGGCAGAATTAGCACCTTATTGCCGGCTTTATTCTTCTTATCTGCAGACATGTGTCCAAGAAGTACTGCCCGGTCATGCGCTTTGGCCGTAGTGGGCAGATCCATTTTCATTAAGAGATTCAGGATTCTGTCAAGCTGTTTGTCGTTAACCAAACCTCTTTCTCTGGACAGATTGGCTGCGGCGGCAATCCCGATACTGACCCCTTCGCCGTGCATAACACCCTGATAGGCTTCCTCTGTCTCCAGAGCATGCCCGAAACTGTGTCCGAGGTTCAGAAGCATCCTGTTTCCCTTTTCTTTCTCATCCTCAGTGACAATCTTAACTTTGACAGCCAGAGACCGCAGGGACATTTCCTTGATGATCTTGTAGTCCAATCCTTTGATGGCTTCAGCATGTTCTTCGATGAATTCAAACAAATCCGGATCAGCGACAAGCGCGTGTTTAATGGTTTCGGCAAGCCCGTTCCGCATCTCTTTCCACGGAAGTGTCTGCAAGGTGTCAAAATCCGTCCAGACGGCCTGGGGGGCATAAAAAGACCCCAGGAGGTTTTTACCGGAAGGATGGTTCACCGCCACCTTGCCGCCAATACTCGAATCAATCTGGGACAGCAAGGTGGTCGGAATATGGATGTAACGCATTCCACGCATAAAAATACTTGCAAAAAATCCAGACAAATCCCCGATCACCCCTCCGCCGAGGGCCAGCACCACAGTGTCCCTGTCCGCTTTGAATTGCAGCGCCTGTTCCGTCAATTTACTGATCCTGTCCAGTGATTTCTCCTGTTCACCGTCAGGAACGGTAATCAAATCGGTCTTTAAGTCCTTCATTCCGTCCAAAAGTTTATCTGCATAGTATCCGGCCACAACATCATTCGTGATGAGAAGATAATGCCCGCTCGTGCCGTATGCTGTTTTCAAATGACCGCCAAGCTCGTCCAAAGTGGCTCCCAGTAACAGTGGGTAACCGTGTCCTCCACTGACATCTATTCTCTGTATCATGCTGTAATGTGTTCTCCTTTCAGCAATTCGAGGATCTCCGCCGCAACGGTTTGAACATCTTTATCCGATGTGTCAACCGTTATAGGCGCCTTTCTGTAAATCACTTCCCGGTCTCTCCAGAGCTTTTCTATTTGTTCCGGCTCGCTGCTGGAAAGAAGCGGCCGATCGTGATGTTCTTTTGCTCTCTGTAAAGCAATCTCCAATGGAACATATAGGTAAACCAACTTCCCAAGTCCGTGGAGAATATTCCAGTTTTCCGGATCTAAAACCGTTCCTCCGCCAGTGGCAATAACTGTATCGGTAAATCCGGAAATCTTATGTACCAGCAGATTTTCTTCCGACCGGAACCTTGCTTCACCGTATTTTTGAAAAATTTCCGGGATTTTCAACCCTGTCATTCTTTCGATCTCACTGTCCGTATCCATAAATCCCCAGCGGAGTTCCCTGGCCAGAAGCTTGCCGACACTGCTTTTTCCAGCAGCCATAAAGCCGATAAGTACAATATTTTGGGGTATCGAATTCAGGCTATCGGACACGAAATTTCACCTCTCTATTCCATCCTGATCCTGCCCATCACAGGCGCAACAATCACATTTCTTTCTAAATCCCCTGACGCCAGCATGACCGTCAGACCGGTGTCAGGCGTCCCTGTCGGGCGAAAAGTAAGATCAGAAGGACTATTGGCAAAGTGCACCCCATTCTGCAGGCTGACTTTGCGGATAAATTCTCCCTGCCTGAAGATCTTATATTCACCGGTATAAACAGAAAATTTGATTTTATACCAAACATTCTCAGCCAATGCTGTCTGCTGAACTTCCCGTAAGTCCTGAAGCAGAACTGCCGCTGAGAGTTCCAGTCTCCGTTCCTCCATTTGCTGCGGAATGTGCACAAGGAAAGTAAAGGCTGCACTTGATAATAGTGCAAGCACAAGCAGGATCTCAATCAATGAGTACCCGTTCCTTTTCTTCGCTATCATTCCGCTCCCCTGTTATCTCCCAGTTTCTCCTGTAAAGCTTTGCGCATAATGTCCAGCGGAGCCTTCTGCTCCAGCCAGAACTCCCAGGCAAGGATCCCCTGAAACAGCAGCATATCCAGACCATTCATGGACCGGCAGCCGCAGGCACCGGTCTGTGCCATGAAATCTGTAACGGCTGGATAGTAAATCAGATCAACGGCCCAAGCCGAAGGATTAAGGCCTTGAAGATCGATCGTATACACTTCGCCTTTCATGCCAATCGAGGTTGTTTGAATCAGCAAATCCACAACTCCCAGCCAGCGCCCGGGAGCCAAAATACCCGAGGCCGCATTTCCGCCGAGCATGTTGACTTTTCGGGCGAGAATCACAGCTTTTTCCTCACTTCTGTTCAGAATAAGCATCTTTACCTGTAAGGATGCCAGGGCTGCCGCAATGGCTTTGGCAGCCCCTCCGGCCCCTAATATGACAACTTCTTTGCCCTCAAAAACGAAACCCTTACTCAGCAAAGCCTGAATGAAGCCGCCCCCGTCCGTGTTATGCCCAACCAATCTTCCGTTTTGGACTTTCACTGTGTTGACTGCGCCAATACGCTGCGCTTCAGAAGTCAGGACATCCATATAAGGAATGATTTTTTCCTTCAGCGGATACGTGACGTTCCAGCCGTCATAGCCGTTATTTTTGAGATATCCGATACTTTCAGCCAGTTGAGTCGGCTGAACTGTTATCCTGTCGTAGGTTGCAGGCAAACCGGCAGCCTTAAATCCTGCCTCGTGCATTTTCGGAGACAGGGAATGTTCCACAGGATAACCGATGATTGCATACTTCATGCGTCTCTCAGTCCCCTTCATAGACATCTGAAAATGGACAAACAAAGAACGAAGTCTTACGTATTCTTAAGATTTTAACGGCGTTTTTAACGGCGGGTATACTTGGCTTTTCTGCCTGCCAACCGTTCCAGAAAACGCAGGACTTTCGTACCATGAAATTCTCTTTGAGCGATCGGTGAAACTAATATGGTCTTAAGCCCGAGCTTGTTGCCGCCAAAAACATCTGTAAACAGCTGGTCCCCAATCACTGCGACCTCGGACTCCGGAATATCCAGGACCCGAATTCCTCTCAGGAAAGCTTTTTTCTGCGGTTTCTTGGCCCTGTAAACATAAAGTATTTCCAGCATATCAGCAACCGCAGAAACCCTTTCGGGTCCTCTGTTATTGGAAACGATGCAGGCTTTAATTCCTGCGTCATTCATTTTTTTAAACCACGCAATCACGTCTTCGGTTAAGGTTCTGTCATTCCAAGGTGTTATGGTGTTGTCCAGATCCAGGATCAAACCTTTGATGCCATTTGCCTGCAGATCCTCTGCCTGGATATCCTGCAGCATCTCATATTGAAAATCCGGTCGTAAGATTCCGCGCATACCGGTTCCTCTGCTTTCCATTTAATATTACCAAATAATTATATATCAGCTCAATATCCAAGAGCAACCTGTTTCTGGCAAGTTTAAGGCAAGTTGTACCTGATAGGTTGTTATCTCTCCCGGTGATCCTTCATTTCCTCCATCAGTTTCTGCACCGCTTTTTTCTCTATCCGTGAGACGTAGGACCTGGAGATTCCCAGCAGTTTGGCTATCTCTCTCTGAGTCTTTTTGGGCGTGTTCATCAGGCCGAAGCGAAGTTTTATCACCGTTTGTTCCCTTCCTGTCAAATATTTGAGTTTTTCCAGGACCACTCTTTGTTCAAATTGACTTTCCACCTGATCCGAAATTGCATCCGGATCTGTACCCAGGACATCAATCAGATTAATCGCGTTTCCTTCTTTATCCGTACCAATCGGGTCATAAATGGACACTTCCCCGCGAGATTTTTTCAGGGAGCGCAAATACATCAGAATCTCATTTTCGATGCAGCGTGCCGCATAGGTGGCGAGTCTGGTTCCCTTTTCTGTGTTGAACGTATTGATGCCCTTGATTAAGCCGATGGTCCCAATCGAAATTAGATCGTCACTGTCCGCTCCGGTTCCGTCATATTTTTTTACAAGATGCGCGACCAGCCTCAGATTATGCTCAATCAGTTTATTTCGCGCGTTTTCCGCGACAAGTTCATTGGAAAAATTTCTGGCATTTTTGTAGTCCGCCAGGATACTCAGATATTCGGCTTCCTCCCTTTCTCCTAACGGTTGGGGGAACGCATTATTATTAATATATGATACCAGCAGGGTAACGCCCTTTATCACCGATAAGGCAAGCCCGACAAGAAAAGCTTCAGCAATCATTAACCCTTCAACTCCTTACGCATGCTCTTTTAATAACTATGCGTAAAGCAGAAGAATACTGCTTATCCTGAGCTGGAAATTTTTTGGTCAAACAAAAATGGCTGTACAAAACTCAGCCATAAAGTGTTACATTTGCAGTTTTTCTTTTCCCTTGGGCAGTGCAGCCTTGCACAGATACGAAGTGAACGCAAGTGCCAGCTGCGTTTAGCAAACATAAACCAGCAGCTTTTAAATATGCCAACGGTTCACTTGCAGAAAGCCCAGAGGTTTTGGCATATTAGCAAGGGGTTATGTTTGTAGCAGCGAGAACGTGTGAGCGCAGTATCTGTGCAAGGCTACACCATCTTGAGCAAGTAAAACAATACCCCAAAATGGATGCATTTTTGTTTAAAATCACCTTAGTTGTTTATTCCTTATAACCATAAGCAATGATCCTGATCTTGGCTGAAGCAGCATCTTCGTCACCTTCATTTACCTGGATGCTGTCCAGCGCCAGATTATACTGACTTACCTTGCGAAGCCGTTCCACAAAAGCATAGATTTTGGCGGTTGGCCCCGTACAGGAGAAATTCATAGCCAGAGAAGAATAACTGCCTTCATCTTTCATCTCTTCAAAAGTCAGATTCTGAGAATTGATCCCGCCGTCTTTGGCCAGATTGAAAATAAAGACCATCATATCCGGTTTGATCAGGTTTTTCGGAACGGTCAGATCCAGTTCAGCAGCTTGAGCTGTTAAATCCGTCTGTTCCTGTTTCAGCCCGGACAAATTGATGTAATTGTTCTGCAACGTCACCAGATAAGCCTCGCGTTCATAGCGTTGAGCTGAATTCTTCTGCAGCACCCCAAACTGACCGGCCAGCAGATAGACATAACCTATCCCGAGCAGAATGATCAGGCCTGTTATTAAAATGCCTTTTTTCTTCATACGCATCGTTTCTATTTCTCCTACGGTTTCAGTTTCAGAGCGAGATTTAACGTCTGTCCCCTGTCATTCAATGAAATCGTTTGGATATCAAAACTTTCAAACCTACCGGAATTAATAAAAATATTTTCTAAACTGCGGATATTTACCGATTCAGGCAGGATCAGCTGCAATTGGACCATATTATCCGCCTGAAGCAGAAAAGAAGTGACCTGCGCGTCTCCCGGCAGAAGTCCGCCTATTTGACTCCTTACAACTGCCGGATTGCTGATTGATCCCTTTGTCCCAAGCTCCAGAAAGCTGCGCTGATCAGTGATCAGGGAACGGAGCCTGTCGTTTTCTGCCATGACAGCAGCAACTTCATTGTAGGACTGAATACTGGCTTCAATCCTTTCTAAATCTAAGGCTAGTTTTTGCTGCCAAACCCACGGGGAGGCTAGAATGATGACAGCAAAAAAAGCAGCGATTATCCTAACAACGACGCTAAGCTTTCTTCGAACAGGCTGTTTTCCGCTGCCGGCTTCAATTTCCCAGCGCAGCGCAAAGTTAAACTGTGTTCTTTCGTTCATCTGCCCCTCCAGCTAGTGTATATCTTCACGTAAGGCGAGCCCGTACAGACTGCCATACTTCTGCCAGTTTTCCGCTAAACCTGTATCCCCATCCGCCTTAAACAGCGGCTCCCAGTTATTCGGGAAGCCCGTTTCGGTGTTGATCCGTAAACTTTTTCGAAAATATTCTTCCAGCCCTGGCCAGAGGCAGTACTCTCCGGTCAGATAGATTGTCCCTACCGAATTTCCGGCATGACGGTCGGAATAGAAGTTCAATAGCTTGGATAATGCGGATATGATCGGGCTTAAATCTAATTTACCGGAAATATCGGAAAGTTCTTTCGGCGAACTGTACATACTCAGGTCAGCTTTTTTATCAGCTTTAACCGCCATTTCTTTTTCTAAATCCTGATATGTAGAAGAGATAGGTAATTCCTCGTCCAATAGTTCGTAAGGTACAAATAAATCTTCCAGGACAAACTCATCTTTTTCTTTGACCGATTTGACGGATTCCAGCTTGGAGTAATAGAATTCCGCAGCTTCTAATTCCTCCAGAGATAATGTTTCTTGATTCTTCCGCAGGTTCTGAACCTTATAAAAATCGAGCTGCGGGTATTCGTCGTCTTTAGTCTCCAGCCCAATTAATTCATCTAACAGATCAGAAGGTTCCTGGCCTGTTGATTGGGGCAAGTCTTCGGAAAAAGCATGTTTTTCGGTATTGCCTGTTCTACTCGCATTTTGATTTCTTTCATCCGCATTGAGAGTTTCTTCTGCATGGACGGTTTTCTCGTCCGTATTAACTTTTAAATCGGTATACAAAAAGAAGCTGCCATTTTCCAGCAGTACAAACTCAATCAGCCCCGGATTTAAGGAGACAATCGCGAAATCGTTGCTGTTTTGTCCTTGTTCCGTATTTTCCTGGGGAGCATGAGCAGGCATTTTTTCTGCCAAAAAAGAATAAATTCTGGCCAGGCAATCCGCAGTAAGATCCACCGTCTTGGGTTCAATCCCAAGATCTCGGCAGAACGACTGAACCTGCTTCATTTTTTCGGCCGGGAAAGCTGCCAGGAGGACTTTTAACATGGGTACCCCGTTTTCCTGATATTTTTTCAGGATGCGATAGTCCACAATATAATGATCGGTATACCGTTCAAGATATTCATCCATATCTCCGGCAATAAATTTTTCGAGTTCCTGATCCGCCATATTCGGCAGTGTAATAATGGTCGTAATTAATCCTTGACCCGAAACGGCAATTTTAAGTTTATTGAGCGGTATCCGCTGGTATTGAAGCCAGTTCTTCAGACCCGAAACATCATAACCGGCCGGCACGGTATAGCCAATATTTTTACCGCCCGGTTCCTTGTATGATGCATGCATGTATATCTCAATTTCTTTAGATTTTCCGACAGCAATTGTGGCTATTGACAATTCATTTTCACCGATGACAGCCAGCCAGTGTTTTTTCATGCGGAAAGTCTCTCCTACTCTTCTCGTATCGCCCATAACACTATAATAGTATAGGATTTTTCTCAGAACAACAAGATTCTGATAGAATATCTAATTTGAGTTCAAGGAAATCTCAAATCCCAATTGCGATAAAATCTCAATTTGTAAAGGAAGTGTTGAGAGTACTTTTTCCAGTTCCGGCCAGCAATGCCTAGTCGTTTGGATCATAACTTCACCGTTGACTTTATCGGTCGTTGTGATCACACCCAGGTGACCAAGTCCTTCGACATATTTGGCCAAAAGCTGAATATCCGAGCGAAGAATCCTTGCTTTGACCAGCAGATCAGAATCTTCCCAGCTGATATGGGAGTCTTCAGCAATTGATTTCGCTTTAAGATTTTCGTCTTCCATATTCTCGTCTTTTTTCATTTGGTCTTTCTCCTATGTGTTTATCCGGCGTCTTATCCCTCGTTATTATGTAGGTTGGTCTCCCTCAATGATCCTTATCATCACAAATTCTTTTGGATTAGCGGGCAGGCACAACTTTTCGCAGGATACTGAAAGGTTTCAACGGCGCGGGAGCCGCAATCTTCAGTTTTTGCTGCGGATGCCTCGCCACATCGGTCTTCTCCCCGTCTAAATTCCAGAGACCGTTCACTTTAAATGTCCACGGTTCTCCTTCCGGGGCAAGCACTTCAAGCTCGTCACCTTCCCGGAAATGATTACGCTGCTCTATCCAACAGCCGCATTCACTTCCCTTCCCGATTGCCGCGCATTCCTCTTGTTCCAGCACTCTTCCAACAAAACTGTATTCGCGGATATAATTGGAAGTCTCAATGTTATGCGCTTCAGCCCCCGGTTTTCCAAAAAGGAATCCGGTCGAATAGTCACGGTGACTCACCTTGTCCATTTCAGCAAGCCAGGAGGGAATTTTTTCTCTAAATTTTGTTTCTCCTTGTTCCCACAGGACGTCCAAAGCTTCACGATATACTTTGACCGTACTCGCTACATAATAGGCGCTTTTCATTCTACCTTCTATTTTATAGCTTGCCAGATTTAAATCTTTTAATAAAGGCAAATGGGGCAGAAGGCAAAGATCATGGGAGTTAAATATATAGCTTCCCCTGACATCTTCCTCCAACGGAAAATACTGTCCGGGTCTCTTCTCTTCGACCAGCGCGTAGCCCCAGCGGCAGGGATGGGTACATTCTCCATGGTTGGCATCACGACCGGTGAGGTAATTGCTCAGAAGGCAGCGTCCCGAGTACGACATACACATGGCTCCATGGACAAAGATTTCCAATTCGCCTTGGGCTTGGGGACAGAGGGTTTTTAGTTCTTCCAGTGTAAGTTCCCTTGCAAGTACGGCTCTGCGCACGCCCTGGGAAAACCAGAAGTTGGCACTAGCTGCATTCGTACAATTGGCCTGCGTGCTCAAATGGACGGGCAGATCTGGTGTTTCCTTCCGGGCCAGAGACAGTATTCCGGGATCAGAGACGATAATCCCGTCAATTTCAAGCTCCGTTAATCTGGTCAGATAACCCTTAAGTCCGGCAAAATCCTGTTCATGCGCAAAAATGTTAACGGCAATATAGATCTTCCGGCCAAGCCTATGCGCATATTCGGCTCCCCACTTAAGTTCGTTATCATTCAGGTTCCCGGCATAAGCCCGCAAGCCAAACGAAGCCCCCCCTGCATATACCGCATCAGCACCATACGCAAACGCAAATTTTAACTTTTCAAAATCCCCGGCAGGTGCCAGGAGTTCCGGTTTATTCATCAGTTACTCCCTGCATTATTTTAAACTTAAACAATTAATCATCACGTTTTATCAAATATTCTATTGATAGATGCTTACATTTTTTAAATGTTCCTCATAGGTAACAGCAAAAGCATGTGATCCGTCATTTTTGGCGACAAAGAAGAAATAGTCGGTATCTTTCGGGTAAAGGGCGGCCTGTAAAGAAGCATGACCGGGGTTCGCAATCGGTCCGGGAGGCAGCCCGGTATTCCGGTACGTATTATACGGAGAATCGATCTGGGTATCCGCAATGGTCAGCACCGGTTTGACTTCACCCAAGATATACTGAATCGTTGCGCAGGATTCCAGCGGCATGTCAATTTTCAGACGGTTTTCAAAAACACCTGCAATCATTGGTCTTTCTTCAGCTTTCTTCGCTTCTTTCTCGACGAGAGAAGCTTTGATGAGCCACTCAGAAACAGACATATTCCGTTCAGCCAGCCGTTTCGTGATTTCAGGTGTCAGTTCCTGTTTAAAACGCTGTAAAAATCGATCAATGTTTTCTGAGGGCGTAGCTTTTTTATCAAAGAAATACGTGTCGGGAAACAGAAAGCCTTCCAGCCGGTTTTCACCCGAAGGGATATCTGCCAAAAAATTGTAATCATCCTGATCAAATCGTTTCATAGCGTCATAAAACTCATTCTTCGTTCCCAAGCTATTCTCGACGAGCTTATCGACAATCTGGGCAACCGTATATCCTTCCGGAATCGTAATCCGGACAACTTCCGGTTCCGGTCCTTTCATCAGCGTATCCAGGATCTCCTTGGCGCTCATGGAAGGTGAAAGATAATATAATCCCGCAACCAACTTGGAATCAGCTTTGTTAATCCGGCATAACTGGCGGAACACACTTGCCTGGCGAATTAAATGGTCAGTTTCAAGCTTGGCCGCAACTTCAGAGGCATTCATGCCAGGCTCCAGAACAAAGGCAACTTTATCGGAAGAATCGGAGACCGGCTTTAAATTCCCTGACCACCATGATCCACTGGCCAACAGCACAAGCAGCAAAACCAAAACAATGCCAATCCTATAGATTTTTTTTCTTACAGGAGCCTTTCGGCGTTTTCTCCTCACTTTACCTCTCTCTTTCCTTATCCCAGAATTTAGATGACTAAAATAATGATCAATTGACAAACCTGCTATGTGCTATTATACCTTTTTTTTCGTCAATAAGAAACTCACGCTTTTCAGCGTGAGTTTCTAAAATTATTTATGACTTTAAGAACAAATTTTCTGCTTATTCTTCGTCAAACTCGTCTTCCATTTCTTCCCAAGCATCGGCAACTTTTTCCCATTCCTCATCGTCTTCAATATCCATGAGCATGTCTTCACCGTTTTCATCTTTGCCAAGCTTCAGAATAATGGCTTCGGCTTCCTCTTCGTCTTCTTCTGTTTCTTCAACAGGAAGAAGCACGAAATACGTACTGCCTTCAACTTCGAGGGTGGCAAGATGCATGAATTCGTTTTCATTTCCTTCGTCATCATTTAAGACAATGACATCAAAAACCTCTTCATCATCAAGATCATCTTGCTTATTAATTTCATCGGACATATGTATCACCTCTTCAAATCAGATATTGTAATTCTACCTTGGCAGGAAAAGAAAGTCAAATGGTATCTCAATTTCCATTCACTTGCTATTGAGATATCCCTGGAGAATGAATACTGCCGCCATTTTATCAATGACTTTTTTTCTCTTTGCTCTGGATAGATCTGCCTCCAGCAAGGCCCTTTGGGCTCCGATGGTGCTCAGCCGTTCATCCCACAACTTCACCGGCAGTAGATAGCCTTCACGAAGTTCTTCGGCAAAAACCTCCGTCAGCTTCGCCCTTTCACCGAGTGTCCCATTCATATTCTTCGGATATCCCAGAACAATTTCATCCACTTCGTATTCCCGAATCAGGCGGGCTAATTCTTCCCGCTCTTTCTCTTTTCTGGTTCTTCTTATGACTTCCACTCCCTGGGCGGTAATACCCAGCGGATCGCTCATCGCGACGCCAATCGTCTTTTCACCAAGATCCAGCCCCATTATCCTCATTCATGCACCTCAGCAACTGCCTGACCACGCAAGGTCTACGCCCGGTCCTGCTCGTCATCGTTGTTTAATGGAATAGAGTCGTTCATTACACCCTGCGAATTGTGACTTCCGCAATTCTTACACAACCATTCTTCGCCATCATACAGGAATTCAGTAATCTCACCGCACTCAATGCAATACTCCTGAACTTTCTTTTTCATAACAGCGTCCCCCTGTCTGTATATTTTGGTATCACTATTCGGTTATTTTCAGATGTACGTCCCTTATCCTAATTATATACCTTAACATTTTCCTCCGCTATTATTATCCCGGTTTACGGAAAATATTATTTAAATTTTTTTCATGAAAGGCATCAAGTATGCTGACCCTCAGGCCGGCTCAATTTCATATGATCAGTCTGCGTGCCACAGTTCCGCGACAAGCGGAGCATGGATGCGGAGCGCGGCCTTTTGACGGCCACGGATGGCCTAATGTCGCGATGCCATGGATGGCAAGGAGCGACGCGTCAAGGAGGACGCAACGGCCGAAAGCGGTATTGTGGCATGCAGACCGTCCCCAAAAAAAGGGAAATAATACAAAGGTATCATATAATCTTCAAACAGAAATGCGGGCAATATCTGCCGCAGTATCCGCACAGAACACATCTTTCCGGCTGCAGACAAACCTGTCCATCGTTAAGATAAAGCGCATTTTGCGGGCAGCCGCCGACGCATTTTCCACAGCCCTGGCACCAGTCGGCGATGTACAGTTTTCTCTCCCGGTGTAGAACCGAATTACGCAATTCGTTGGATATGGGCTCTCCATCCAGTAGTGCAAGATTATAGTCTACTTCCGGAATCGATGACATGCCTAAAGCCATCGCCTGAATTCCTGGAATACTCCGGATAAAATTCACGGCCCTTTCCGGTTCAGCCGCCAAGTGCCCACCGCCAAAAACCTTCATCGCATAGATCCCGATACCTAATTCAGCTGCAAACGCAATAGCTTCCAGCATGTCCCCAAGACTTCCATTGATAATACCGAGTCCCTGGTAATTAATGAGTGGGTGAATCACGTCAAGACCCGGCTGAAGGGCCCCTGCTCTTACCCCTTGAACCGCGTGGGTCGAGATTCCGATCGCCCCGACCTGACCCCTGGCCTTTGCTTCAAGCAGTCCTTCCCAGGCCTCAGCATGTCCTTTGAGCGTTAGATGGCTTTCCTGCTCATGAAGTAGAAAGATATCAATAGAATCCCTGCCCAGTTCCTTTCTGGCTTTCTCCAGACTCGCATCCAGCTCCTGATGCGTCACCGCATAAGATTTGGATACAACTTTCATCTCGGGGTTCCTGCCCAGAACAGGTTTTAACTGACTGTAGTTTTCATAGAGTTCTGCCGTATCGACCCAGTCTATCCCCCTTGAAAACGCATATTGAAGGATCTCTCTTCCCTGCTCTTCGCTCACTCTGCCCTGAAGTGAAGAAATCGCGAGGCTGCCAAAACATATCTCCGACACCGTCGGACCCTTTAACCCTAATTTGACCTTCAGCAAATGACCGTCCTCCAAAACGAAACCCCCACGTACTGTGAGGGCAGCTAATCAAACGCAACGCAAAAATAAGAACCATTCGTGTTAATTAAAAAAATTCAAAAAATAAAGGTATTCAGATGCCAAAAGAAATTCTTAAAGAAAAAAGGTGAAAATAAAAAGCAAGAAAATCTTTTTTATAGATCGCGCAAATAAAATTTTACCAGTTCCTCCAGCAATTCATAACGTTCCAGCTTACGGATTTTGGTTCTAGCCTGATTATGACTGGTAATATAGACAGGATCTCCGGACATCAAATAACCCACCAATTGATTGATCGGATCATATCCTTTCTCCTGCAGTGCAGCATAAACCTGTTGCAATATTTCCCGCGGTGAATTGTCACCTGGATGGGATTTGAACATCATGGTTTCTTCCATCTTACTCAAGGTTTATACCTCCTTTCCTTCACCAGTTTGTTATACAGTATTCTGCATTGATCCAAAGATTACCTGTCAGTCTGTTAAAAATATTTTTAATACTTTTTTGGTAATCTTAACTATTATGCCCCAAAAAATGACTGATTATGGAAGGCACTTTATCCAGCGCCTCGCCAAGCTTGGAAGAGTCCTTGCCACCGGCCTGGGCCATGTCGGGACGCCCCCCGCCTCCGCCGCCTGTAATCGAAGCCACTTCCTTAATAATCTTGCCAGCATGAAGTCCATTTAACCCCGACGGATGAACCACAGTCACCAGATTTACTTTTTCGTCGGCAACAGCGCCAAGGACAATAACGCCTTCTTTCAGCTTGTCCCGGAGCATGTCCGCTGTTTGCCTGAGTGTCTCCATATCCGGAGCCTGAACCCTGGAAGCGAGTATTTTCACGCCGTGGATATCCTGAACCTTGCTCAAGATGCTGTCCGCTTCATATTTGGACAGCTTGGCATTCAGCTGCTGAACTTCTTTTTCAAGTTCTCTGATCTGAGCAGTCAGAAGGTGAACCTTTTTCACGCTTTCCTTTGGTTGAACTTTCAGCAGCGTACTGATCTCGTCGAACTGGCTCTCCATTTCTCTTAAATATGCCAAAGATTCCTTACCGGCCACAGCCTCTATTCTTCTTAAGCCTGCGCCGATACCGCCCTCGGAAATGATTTTAAACAAGCCAATTTCCCCTGTATTTTTGACATGCGTTCCGCCGCAGAGTTCTCTGCTGTAATCACCCATTTCGACCAAACGCACAATTTCTCCGTATTTTTCGCCAAATAACGCAATCGCGCCTTTTTCGCGGGCCTGGTTCATGCTCATTTCTTCCGCTTGCACCGTAAGACTCGCCATAATTTGCCTGTTCACGTTGTTTTCTACTTCGGTAATTTGTTCAGCCGTAAGCGGTGAAAAATGTGAAAAATCAAACCGCAGGCGTTCACTCGTAACAAGAGAACCTGCCTGTTGGACGTGATCTCCCAAGATCTTACGCAGCGCCGTCTGCAGAAGATGCGTTGAACTATGATGTCCGGCTATGGCCTTGCGTTTTTCCTTATTGACGACGGTGTGGACCTTTTCCCCTATTTTCAGCACGCCGTCCTTGATCAGCAGACGGTGCGTGATCGCGCCGCTCGGAAGTTTCCGCAATTCCAGTACTTCAGCATACGCCTTGCCGGTCCGGATGATTCCTTCGTCTGAAATCTGGCCGCCGCTCTCAGCATAAAAAGGTGTCTGATCCAAAAGACAAATGACTTCCTCTCCTTCACCGGCCCCATCCACTTCCCCTTCTTCATTGAACATCGCTTCAATGATGCTGTCACTTTCCAGTTGTTCATAACCGAGAAAACGGGTCGGCCCCAGTCTTTTCGCTTTTTCTGTGAGCAGGCTGTTTTCCCCGGCAGCCTTCATCTGACGGGATCGTTCTTTCGCCAGCAGACGGTGTTCTTCCGATGCTTTGTCGAACGACTCCATATCCACGGAGATCCCCTCCTCCAGCAACATTTCTTCCGTCAATTCTACCGGAAAACCATAGGTCTCATACAGGTGAAAAGCGTCTTCCCCACTGAGTATCTTCTGACCCGATTCTCTGAACGCTTTCACCTTATCCTGAAGGATCAGCATGCCCTGCTCGAGGGTAGCCTGGAAATTCTTTTCTTCCAGCCGCAAATGATTGAGGATAAAATTTTCATTCTCCTTGAGCTCCGTATACCAGTGTGCATAATGTTCCTGGATAACACGGAATATTTGTTCCAAAAACGGCTTTTCAATTCCTAAAAGCCGGGCAAAACGAATGCTCCGGCGTAAGATTCGCCGCAAAACATAGCCGCGTCCGTCGCTGCTCGGCCTAATTCCGTCCGCCAGCATAAAAGATACTGCTCTGGCATGGTCGGCAACGACCTTCAACGCAACATCCGTCTTCGGATCCTCTTTATATTGCAAACCGGCGATTTCTGCCGTTTTATTGATGAGTGGCATAAATAAATCCGTATCGAAGTTGGATTCAACTCCCTGAATCACCGATGCGATTCTTTCCAGCCCCATCCCGGTATCAATGTTTCGCTTCGGCAGAGGGGTTAGTGTACCTGCTTCATCTCTTATGTACTGCATAAAGACCAGGTTCCAGACCTCCAGGAAACGGTCACAGTCACAGCCGATTGCACAATCATCTTTGCCGCAGCCCCGGCTTTCTCCAAGATCTACGTAGATTTCCGAACAGGGCCCACAAGGTCCGACCGGTCCGGCAGCCCAGAAATTCTCGGGATCGGCGACAATTCGTTCCGGACTTACACCTGCCTTTGACCAGATATTTCTGGCCTCTTCGTCCTCTGGATAGATGGTTACCCAGAGCTTTTCGACGGGAACTTGCAGTATGCCGGTAATATATTCCCAGGCCCATGGAATGACTTCCTCTTTAAAATAGTCACCAAAAGAAAAATTACCGAGCATCTCAAAAAAAGTATGGTGTCTGGCCGTTTTGCCGACACTCTCCAGGTCGGGGGTCCGGACACATTTCTGAGCGGTGGTCGCTCTCGAAAACGGAGGTTCCACTTGCCTTAAAAAATATGGCTTAAACGGAACCATTCCGGCTACCGTTAAAAGCAAAGTAGGATCATCTTTCGGGATCAGGGAGGCACTGGGCTGAATAACATGTCCTTTTCCCTCAAAATATTTCAGAAACATTTCGCGCAGTTGATTTCCGGTATACATCTACTTCCTCCTCGTATAATTGATTTAGTTCCACCCCACGAGTCCAAAAAACTAATGGAACGTGGGGTATTTAAATGACCATAGAAAACTGGAAATTCAGTTAGTATGGTTAACATCAACAAGATGCGCGC